>JAPLKF010000031.1 GCA_026388215.1 Pseudomonadota bacterium
CAACGATCTACTCTCCCACATAATTTGAATGATCCTTTATGGAAAAGATGGAGCGGGCAACGGGGATCGAACCCGCGGCATCAAGCTTGGGAAGCTTGCACTCTTCCTGCTGAGTTATGCCCGCTTTCTTTATTATATTAGTGGATTTAAAGAGGTAAATCAACACTTTCTTATTAGCTCGTGGTTCATAGCTCGTAGCTGATAGCTCTTAGCTCGTAGCTCGTAGCTCTGAATTATTTTTACCTTATCAAGTTGTTTAATGGTTTTACTATGAACCATGAACTATGAACCATGAACTAATCTCAACTCTTCCTGTTGTATCCGAATCGTTCTTCAAAAATAGGGGCGATTAGATTATCAACAGGTGCATAGTTGTCCCTTATCACTATAGAGTACCTTTTATTCATAAAGTCTTCCATCAGGTCTTCTGGTAATAGACATTTTTTTGACCGAAGACTTCCCTTAATGTCCTGATATATGAAGGAAGAAAGGCCCCTTTCTGAAAGTTATCGATAATGTTCGACATTAATATACCGTCCTGGTTAAGAATACCCTTAAGCTGTTCTGCAAATTCTTTTGTTGTGAGATGGTACGGTATGGAAAGGTCGTTGTACGCATCGGTGAATATCACGTCGTATTTGGCATTGCAATTCATCACAAACCAGCGTCCGTCCGTGTTATATGTACGGATCCTCGTGTTTTTCAATAAGCCGAGGTATTTATAGACGATATTTGTCACTTCCGGGTCAATCTCAACAACATCTATTTGGGCATTGGGATAGTATGCCTCCATGTATCTTGGAAAGGTATAACCGCCACCCCCAATGGTAAGACTCTTAAAGATTGCATCTTTTTTCAGTTTCCATTTTAAAACATCAGTGTATATTCTCTCATACTCATATTCAATGTGCAGGGGATTTTCTAAACTTACATAGGAGTGTATAAGATTGTCCAATATCATGGCTTGAAGATTTGTTTTCTGATCGGAACTAAGTGTTCTGTTCAGCTTAATAGTGTAATAATTGCTCTCCTTGTACAGGTATGTACTGTCAGTTAATGGTATTTTATACGCAAAGGTATTTATTCCCCATAGAAAGGGGGCAGAGATGATGAGGAAAAGGACTGAGGCCTTTTTTGTTTTGAATAGCGAGCCTGAAAACGCTGCTGCAAGGAGTAGTATTACACCCATTGAAAAAATGATGGTTCTTGTTCCCATCCAGGAAATGAGGAAAAATCCAGTTACAAAGGTCCCTATAATTGCCCCCAAGGTTGAAAGTGCATATATCTTGCCAATTACATTGCCGGCCTTATCCAGGTTCTTTAATGTTAGCCTTACGACAACAGGTGAAATTGTCCCAAGGACACAACCAGGCAAAAAGAATATAATCGTTGTTACGATAAATATGCGGAGCATAAGAGAAACTTGGAAGCGGTACGATGCAACTAAATTGGTGAGGGGGATTATTAAAAGTGCAGTTAAACCTGACAGTAGTAATAACCATCCGAGGGTTTTCCTGAAAGGGAATCTATCTACTAATTTTCCTCCGATATAAGCACCAATACTGATTCCAGCAAGGATAACCCCTATAATGCTTGTCCATGTATAGATGGAAACACCGACAAATGGCGCCAATATACGACCTGCAACCATTTCAATAACAAGGGTACAGAAACTCGCTATAAAGGTTATGATATACGCTTCGAATAAGCTCATTGGTGAAGTTACCTCCATATTGTAGATTTTATATCAGCAGTAATGTGGATGGGTTGATGAGTGAACGGGTGAAGGAGGTTTCTTATCTCCTCATCCTCTCATCTCCTCATTTTCCGCTTCAAGTTTGCCTTTATACTTATAGCATTATACGTATTTTGTCAAACCTTTTTAGGGCTTAGCTGGCCCACCACCTTGGCCCTTTAGCCCTGTTTTACCTTATTAATGGAAGCTGATTTCTGTGCTGTGATAAAAAATTTCCCAAAACATTTGGAAAGAAAGGCATAATGCTTTATAATATTAATATGAAGGTTCTTTTAGTTGAGGACGAAGCCAAGGTCGCAAATTTCATAAGTAAGGGGTTACAGGAAGAAGGATACAACGTGGATGTTGCTTATGACGGTAAGAAGGGCCTTGAGCTATTAAAAGAATTTAACTACGATATCGTGTTACTCGATCTTATGATTCCTGAGGTTGATGGACTCCAGCTTTTAAAAAATATTCGCTCATGGGGCATACATACACCGGTTCTCATCATAACTGCCAAAAGTTCAAAAGAGGATGTGGTAAAGGGTCTCGATATGGGTAGTGATGATTATTTGACAAAACCCTTTGCTTTTGAAGAGTTACTTGCACGGGTAAGGGCCCTGCTTAGAAGAAGCAGAAAGGCCGACACCCATATACTTGAGTATAAAGACATAATTTTAAACCCCTATAATAGAAGGTTGAATATAGCCTCTAAAGATGTGGAGTTGACGGAAAAAGAATTTTTAATAATGGAATTCATGCTAAAGAATAGTGAAAGGGCTTTAACAAGAAAAGAGATAGCAGAGTATGTATGGCAGAATCAAGGTGATTCAACAAATATTGTAGATGTTTATGTAAACTTTTTAAGAAAGAAGATAGAGTCTTTATCAGTCAAAAAATATATCCATACAGTAAGGGGTATAGGTTATATTCTAAAAGAGGAAGATGAAAAAGTTTGATTTGCCAATAAAATGGCGACTGACAGTATGGTATGGTGGGATACTTGCGTTAATCCTCATAGTATTTTCCAGCGGTGTCTACATCTATTTTAAGAACAGTTTGCAAAAGAGCATAGATACGAAAATAAAATCCATTGGTGAAGTGCTATCCTCTTCGCTTACAGAGGCACATAATACAAGTATATTTGGGAATTTTGAGAGATACCTGGAGAACGTTCTTGGAAGGAAACCAAAGGGAAAGTTTATTCAGATTATTGACAGCTCCGGAAGAATTGGGGCAAAGATGAGTGATATTGAAACAGAAACAGTACCAACAAGTTTTAGCACTCTGGAGAGGGCCCTTAAAGGGGAGGTAATATATGAGACAATAGAAGGGGCGCGCCCGAGATTAAGGATTGTTACAATTCCTATAGTAGAAGAGAACAAAAAAGTAACAAGTATAGTTCAGGTAGGTACCTCCTTGGAGGATTTTGATGAAACGATGAAAAAACTCCTTATCATAATGATTATCAGTATCCCCACATCGATAAGTGTAACGATAGTGATTGGTTATTTTATGGCAAAGAAGGCATTAAAACCTGTTGACCAAATAAGAAAAGCAGCGATTAAAATATCATCGAGTAACCTTGATGAGAGGATTGATATAGGGAAAAGAAGGGATGAACTATCGAGGCTTGCCGAAACCTTTAACGACATGATAACCAGGCTGAAAGATGCGTTCCAGAGGATTAACCAGTTCAGCATAGATGTTTCTCATGAGTTAAAAACCCCTCTTACTATATTAAAAGGGGAGACAGAGGTAACGCTCAGAAAAGACAGGGAGAATGAAGATTACAGGAAACTTCTCAAGAGCCATCTTGAAGAGGTTGATAGAATGACAAGGATAGTAGATGATTTGCTGCTGCTCTCGAAGGCAGACGCAGAAGAAATAAAGTTGACTATTGAAGATATCGCATTAAGAGACCTTGTTGTGGACATTTGTATGGATATGAAAATTTTTGCAGACAATAAAGGAATAGAATTGATTGTAAGTGAGTTAGAGGATGTCAGATTGAAGGGAGATGAATTAAAGCTAAGAAGGATGCTCTGGAATGTTGTACAAAATGGGATAAAATATACTCAAAAAGGGGGAAAGGTAGAGATATCCTCTTATGTGAATAATGGATATGTGTGGATTGATGTGAAGGATAACGGTGTGGGGATATCTGAGAAGGATATGAAATATATATTTGACCGGTTTTACAGGGGAGATAAGTCCAGAAGACGTGAAAGCGGGAGCGGGCTTGGTCTTTCTATAAGTAAGTGGATTGCTGAAGCACACAGGGGTGTCATAGAGGTAAAAAGCAGGCCCTTAGAAGGAAGTTTATTTTCTATTAAATTACCTATATAACTGTTATAACTATATAAACGGAGGAAACCTATGAGAAACAAGAGATGGTATTTAACGATAATTGCACTTATCGTTATAGGGTTGATATTCGCATACGTGAAGGGGAAGGTCGTTTCTGAAGAATCGTGGTTTGATACAAACAGGGCAAATGTAAAAACAGTAGCCTTTGATAAGGGGTTACCAAGCTTCAGCGAGCTTGTAAAAAATGTAAAACCTTCTATAGTGAATATCAGCACGACTACTGTAATAAAGGGACCTGATTTACGGGAGAGGTTTTTTGGCCCTTCAAATCCTTTTGGAGACTTTTTTGGAAATGACTTTTTTGAGAAATTTTTTGGCGATACACCAAATAGAGGGTTTAAGCAAAGGAGCCTTGGTTCAGGTTTTATTATTGATAGAGAAGGTTTTATACTGACAAACAATCATGTTATAGAGAAGGCACAGATTATAAAGGTAAAATTATCAGATGGGAAAGAGTACGACGCAGAGGTGATAGGGAGGGATGCCAAAACTGACATTGCCCTTATTAAGATTAATGCAAAACAGAATCTGCCTGTAGCAACCTTTGGTGATTCTGATAAGCTGGAAGTTGGAGACTGGGTAGTTGCTGTGGGTAATCCTTTTGGTCTGGAACATACAGTAACCGCAGGTATCGTGAGTGCCAAGGGCAGGGTGATAGGTGCGGGACCTTACGATGACTTTATTCAAACCGATGCCTCAATCAATCCCGGGAACAGTGGAGGACCTTTATTGAACCTGGGTGGTAATGTTGTGGGTATCAATACGGCTATTATCTCAGGAGGACAGGGCATAGGATTTGCGATCCCCATAAATGTTGCAAAGGATTTGCTCCCCCAGCTTAAAAGTAAGGGTAAGGTAGTAAGAGGATGGCTTGGTGTAGTAATCCAGAAGGTAACCCCGGAGATAGCAAAAAGTTTTGGCCTTAAAGAGTCTGACGGGGCACTGGTGTCAGATGTCATGGAACAAAGCCCTGCAGAAAAGGCAGGTATAAAAAGGGGTGATGTAATCGTTTCATTTAATGGAAAGAAGATAAAGGATATGGACATGCTTCCAAGGCTTGTTGGTTCCACAGAGATTGGTAAAAAGATTAAGGTTGGAATCATAAGGGACGGGAAGCAGATTGAAACAGAGGTTGCTATTGGTGAACTTAAAGAAGAGACCCTCCAGGCCTCAAGAAAACCTCAGGTAGAGAAGGATTATGGACTTGTTGTACAGGACATTACGCCGGAAATTGCAAAGCATTTAAATCTAAAAGACAAAAGAGGTGTAATAGTAACTGATGTTCAGCCAGGCAGCCCTGCCCAGGATGCAGATATGAGGTCAGGTGATATTATTAAAGAGATAGGTAGGAAGCCTATAAGAAACCTAATGGATTTTAAAGAAGCAATGAAGAGGGTGAGCCTTAAAGAAGGGGTGGTAATGCTTATAAAGAGAGAAAATATGACCTTTTATACTGTTCTGAGAGAGTAGACAAGTAAAACAGGCACCCTAAAACCTGAATTATTTGATTTTTTATTTGCATCTTTATTTTTTTGAGGTAATATATAATCTATGCCCACATTTGAATGGGAAGGAAAAACATTAAAAGGCGAGGTAAAGTCAGGGGTAACAAAGGCTGATTCTGATGCTGCCCTCAGGGCGACCTTAAGAAAAGAAGGTATAATACTTATAAAATCCACTGAAAAAAAGGATGTAGCGAAAGAGAAATTCAATCCTAAAAAAAAGATTAAGACTTTAAGCATAGTAATATTTACAAGACAGCTGTCAACTATGATCACATCAGGCCTGCCCCTTGTCCAGTCCCTCGAAATACTTGCCAGCCAGATAGAAGATATTAATTTGCGAGGCATTGTGAGGGACATAAAGGAGAGGATAGAGGGGGGGTCAAGATTTGCAGATGCCTTAAAGGAATACCCTCAATGTTTTGATCAGCTTTACGTGAACCTCGTGGTTGCCGGAGAAGAAGGTGGTATGATTGATGCAGTGCTCTCAAGGCTTGCCGCCTATATGGAGAAGAGTGAAAAGCTGAAGAAAAAGGTAAAATCTGCAATGATATATCCTATAAGCATAGTGGTGGTCGCCGTTGGTGTAGTAATGGTGCTATTGCTTTTTGTAATCCCTGTTTTTGAAACTATGTTTAAGGATATGGGAGCGGAGCTTCCCCTCCCAACGCAGATCGTTGTAAATATCAGCAGGGCGGTAAAGTCAAATATACACTTTGGGATAATTGCCCTGATTATTGCTGTTTTTTCGTTCAGGAGGTTTTATAAAACTGAAAATGGGAAGAGAAAGGTTGATGGATTAATTTTAAAGGCCCCGATCTTTGGTGTTCTTGCCATAAAAGCTTCAGTTGCAAGGATAACAAGGACTTTAGGCACGCTGCTTCAAAGTGGTGTTGCAATTCTTGAAAGCCTTGATATAGTGGCAAAGGTTGCAGGCAATAAGGTTGTAGAAGATGCATTGATACTAGCGAAGTCAATGGTGAGTGAGGGCAGGAATATGTCAGAACCATTAGAGGCAAGCGGCATCTTCCCTCCAATGGTAGTCCAGATGATTCAGGTAGGTGAATCTACTGGAGCACTGGACAGTATGCTGAATAAAATCGCCGATTTCTATGATGAGGATGTTGATAATCTGGTGTCAAACCTTACTGCAATGATGGAACCTATGATTATGATGTTTTTGGGCGTTATTCTGGGTGGGTTGATTATAGCCATGTATCTCCCAATATTCAAGCTTGGGTCAGCAGTCGGATAATCTTTTTTATAATAACCAATCACCAAATTTCAATATCCAATGGCCGAAATTTTGAAAATTGGTTATCGGGTATTATCCGGAGCTTGGTTATTGGTGATTGATATATTTATTCTATTGTAGCAGTGAGTCCGAGGTCCTTTATCATTTCAATATCATGTCTTGTGTCTCTTCCTTCAGTAGTTAAATAATTTCCGGTCATAAGAGAATTACAGCCGGCAATGACCCCGAGGGGCAAAAGCTGTCTTAAGTTTTTTTCCTTGCCACCGCACAATTTAATATCTTTGTCCGGCAGGATGAATCTAAAAATTGCAATGGTGATGAGGATTTCCATGGGGGAGGGTTGTGGAACACCTGCAAGTGGTGTTCCGGCAATGGGGTTTAAAATATTAATGGGTACTGAATCTACATCAAGTTCTTTTAGAGTAACAGCAAGCTCAATCCTGTGCTCCATATTTTCACCGAGCCCTATGATACCCCCTGAGCAGGTAGAGAGACCTGCCTTTTTTGCAGCCATTATTGTTTCAATATCCTCTATATATTCATGGGTGGTACAGATATTTTTAAAGAAGCTTTTTGATGTTTCGAGATTATGGTGATACCTGAAAAGTCCTGCCTTTTTCAGTTCATATGCCCTTTCCTTGTCTAATAAGCCCAAAGAGGCACATGCCTTTATTCCCAATCTGTTTATACCTTTTATAGTGTTATCAATCTCATCCCATTCCTCTTGGTTTGCTATACATGTTCCGCTTGTCACAACTCCAAAAAAATTGGCGCCACTTTCTTTTGCAATGTGTGCCTTTTCTGTAACATCCTTCGCGGAGATGAGGGGATATGTTGGGGCATCAGTATGATAGTGGACTGACTGGGCACAGAATTTACAGTCTTCTGGGCATATTCCCGATTTGGCATTTACGATACTGCAGAGGCTTATTTTTTTACCTTTGAAATGTTCTCTTATTTCTGAGGCAAATGCCATAAGCATAAAAGGTTGTTTCATTCCTGTTTTATAAAGAATTTTTGCATCATCAAAACCAATATCCATTTTATTTATTGCCTTCTTTTTCAGTGCTTCTATTGTAGAACGCATGTTGATCTCCTTTATCTAAGGGTTCAAGTGGCCAAGGATTCAAGGGTTCAAGTGAAAATTTCCAAAAAATAACTTGACCCTCGACCCCTTGAATCCTTCAAACCCTATTCACTGTCTCTCTATCCTTTCCTTCCATTCTAGAATTGATTTTATTGCATTATGGATGACCCTTTCCTTATCCCTCTTCCTGTAATCTTTTAGAAGTCCAAAATTGATGTTCATTGGTTGAAAATCTTTTTTCTTTGTTGTGATATAATGGAGAAGTGCCCCCACGCAGGTATCCTCTGGCGGAGGAATGAATGTTTTCCCTCTTAGAGATAGATATGCAGATATGCCTGCCACAAGCCCCATAGCAGTAGATTCCACATAACCCTCAACGCCGGTTATCTGCCCTGCAAAAAAAATCCTGTTATTATTGGTCAGCTGTAGATTATTATTCAGCACAGAAGGAGAATTTATGTATGTATTTCTGTGGACACTCCCGTATCTTAAAAAGACTGCATTTCTTAAAGCCGGAATGAGCCTGAAAATCCTTTCCTGTTCTCCATATTTAAGCTGGGTCTGGAACCCGACCATATTATACATGCTGCCTGATTCATCCTCTCTTCTGAGTTGTATGACCGCATGAGGCTCCTTATCTTTTTTATCAATAAGCCCTACAGGTTTCATAGGACCGTAAAGGAGCGTCTGTTTACCCCTTTCAGCCATAACTTCTATTGGTAAACAACCTTCAAAATATGGAGTTTCGTCAAACTTTCTTAAGCTTACCCTTTCTGCTTTGATCAATTCTTCATAAAACCTATCATATTCTTCTTCTGTGAGGGGGCAGTTTAAATAGTCTTTGGTGCCATCCATGTATCTTGAACCATAGAATGCCTTTTCCACATCTATTGTATATCCATCAACGATCGGAGAAATGGCATCAAAAAAATATAGATTCTGTGTGCCAGCAATTTCTCTTATCCTTTCTGTCAGATCATCGCTTGTAAGAGGCCCGGTAGCAATGACCACAATCCCCGGAGGTATATCCTTGATTTCTTCCCTCACAACATTTATAAGGGTACAGGCTTCAATTTCTTTTGTTATCACCTTCGAAAACATATTTCTATCAACAACAAGGGCCTTTCCGCCTGGTATGGATGTTCTATCTGCGGCCCTTACGATAATCGAACCGAGCCTTCTAAGTTCTTCCTTGAGAAGTCCATGGGCATTTGTGAGTTCTTTTGATTTTAAAGAATTACTGCACACAAGTTCTGAAAAATATGGGGTTTTATGGGCAGGTGTGAATACCTTTGGCCTCATCTCGTAAAGGGTAACATTCTGTCCCCTTTGGGCAATCTGATAGGCGGCTTCCACCCCCGCCAATCCGGCGCCAATTACTTTGATTTCCATCCACAGCCCTTACGGAGGCAAAAGATTTTTCTCTTATAAGAGAAGAGGGTTGGTGCACCACATATTTGGCATGGTCCATCCGTGGGTTCTGAATTTGTGGCAAAAGAACAATCAGGGTATCTTGAACAGCTTATAAACCTTCTTTTCTTTTTTGAGACCTTTTCTACCAGTTTCCCTGTGCAGTCTTTCTCTGGACATGGATAACCAAGGGAGTAGGCTTCAGTATATTTACAATCAGGATAGTTGTTACAGGCAAGGAATCTCCCGAACTTCCCTCTTTTTTCTATAAGGTTCCCTCCACACAGTTTACATACCCCCTTTATTTCATCCTCAACAACCTTTATTGTCCCGTTATCCTCTATCTTTACGTTTTTCTTGTTTTTACATTCAGGTCTTCCACTACATACAATGTATTCACCATTTTTCCCCCACCTGAGCATCATCATCTTGCCGCATTTCTCACATACTATATCTGTTTCTTTTTCCTCCTTTTTTAAACTCTTCATCCCTTCTTTTGCGTGAGATAACTCCTCTTCAAAGGCGTGATGAAACCTTTCAAGTGATTTAATCCAGTTCTTCTTTCCGTCCTCTATCAGGTCAAGCCTCTCTTCCATTTTAGCTGTAAAATCCACATCAAGGATCAATGGAAAAAACTCCTTAAGAAGTTTGCTTACAGTCTTTCCTAAAGGGGTGGGCAAAAGCTTACCCTTATCCTTTTTGACGTAGCTCCTTTCCTGAACTGTACTTACAATTGTCGCATACGTTGATGGTCTGCCTATGCCTTTTGTTTCGAGTGTCTTTATAAGTGAAGCTTCAGTATATCTCGGTGGAGGACTCGTAAAACGCTGATTTAACCGGGTATCAATGAGAAATACCTTTTCACCTTTCTTCATTTCAGGAAGGATCACACCTTTTTGTTCATCATCCCCTTCTTCCTCATATATCTTTGTAAAACCATCAAATAGAACCTTTGACCCCCTGGAGATAAACACATAGTTCCCTGATGTGACATCTATAGCCTTTGTTTCTAACTTCTCCTGGGTCATCTGGGAGGCTATAAATCTTTTCCATATCAGTTCATACAGCAGAAAGAGGTCCTTATCGATGTATGGTTTTACCTTTTCTGGTGTAATCATCACATTTGTAGGTCTTATTGCTTCGTGGGCATCCTGGGCACTTTTTCTGTTTTTGAAAATATGAGGTACCCTGGGAAGGTATGGTTTTCCAAAGTTTCCCCCTATATACTGTCTCGCACCCCTCACTGCATCATTAGATACCCTGACAGAGTCAGTTCTCATGTATGTGATGAGCCCTGTTAACCCTTCTTTTCCAATATTTACGCCTTCGTATAATCTCTGGGCCAGTACCATTGTCCTTTTTGGGGAGAACCTTAACCTTCTCGATGCTTCCTGTTGAAGCCTGCTTGTGATGAAAGCAGGCTGGGGAAAAATATATTTTTCCTTTACCTCTATATTTGTAATTAGGAATTCCTTTCCTTCTATATCCTTTTTTATTCTTTCTGCTTCTTCCTGTAATGATATCTTAAGTTTTGTATCCCCTTCTCTTTCGAGTATTGCCTTAAATCTTTCGCCAGATTTGAGCTCGAACTCAGCATCAACTATCCAGTACTCTTCTTTTACAAAACCTTCTATCTCGTCCTCTCTGTCGCATACAAGTCTTAAGGCCACAGACTGGACCCTCCCGGCAGAAAGCCCATAACTGACCTTTTCCCATAAGAGTGGACTGATTTTGTATCCTACAAGCCTGTCGATAATTCTCCTTGCCTTCTGGGCGTTGTATTTTGACTCATCAAGGGTAGTGGGCCTTTTTAGTGCCTCCAGAACACCTTTCTTTGTAATTTCGTGGAATAATACCCTTTTGATCTGTCTTTTATTACCTACAACTTCGGCCACATGGAAGGCTATGGCCTCACCCTCTCTATCCGGGTCAGAACCAATGTATATATTTTCTGCACCTGAGCCTGCCTTTTTGATTTCCTCTACAACCTTTGCCTTCCCTTTCAGAATGAGAAAATGGGGTGTAAATTCTTTGTCAATGTCTACCCCTAATTTACTTTTCGGCAGGTCTTTTATGTGACCATACGTTGCCTTTATGACAAAATCCTTACCTAAAAACTTCGAAAGTGTCCTCATTTTTGTTGGCGATTCAACTATCAATAACGACTTGCCCATTAAAAATCTCCTTTAAAAGGGCCAAGGGGTCGAGGATAGGGTTTAGAATTTAAATTCCTTAGCCTATACCTTACACCCTAAACCCTATACCCTGATTTTTATTTCCTTATATAAAATCCTCCGGGGGCACTGCCAATTGCCTCTTTCATTTCAAGCCTTGTAAGTATTGCCATTACATTTTTTGTCTCCATTTTGCTCTTCTCTATTACTTCATCTACATGGATTTTGTCAAACCCTATGATTGAGTAGATATAATCTTCATCTTTATCCATATCGATGTTTTGCTCTTTTTTTAACTCTAAACGGGGGAAACAGCTGGTGATGATATCTTCAATACCGTCTATGAGTTTTGCTCCTTCTTTAATAAGGGTGTTTGCCCCTTTATAGTCCTCATTAAAAATGCTCCCCGGTATTGCCATGACCTCTCTCCCATATTCAAGGGCCAACCTTGCGGTTATCAGTGACCCACTTCTCTTTGAGGCTTCAATTACAAGAATGCCCTTTGACAAGCCAGCTATAATCCTGTTTCTCTCAGGGAAATGAAAGGCGAGAGGTTTTTCGCCGAGACTATATTCAGTAAGTATTGCCCCTTCTTCTCCCATCTTTTCAAAGAGCCTCATGTTTTCTGAAGGGTAACAGATATCAATGCCACACCCCAGGATACCAATGGTCTTACCTTTTTCCTTCAGTGCCCCTTTGTGGGCAGACGAATCTATTCCCCTCGCAAGGCCACTGACAACTGTAACTCCGATGGAAGAAAGTGTATGGGCTATTTTTTCCGCAAGATTCATACCTTCGAATGTTGCCCTCCTTGAGCCAACTATGGCTATCGTATCAGTTCCGATTTTTAAACGCCCCTTTTTGTAAAGAATGATAGGTGCGTCAGGGATATTTTTTAATAACTTTGGGTATTTACTATCCTTTATGGTGATGATATTTACCCCCATCTTCTCCAATTTTGCCCGCTCCTTATCTATTTTCCCCCACTCATTGAATGATTTTATTTTCTGCTTCAGATCCCTATTATAATGTTTAATTCTTCCTTCAAATAATTGGGCGATACTTTCGTGTCTATCTACTACCTTTTTCTTCTGGATGGCATCTAAGCCCTTAAGCCTCGAGAGTGCCATTATAGCTGTAAGTTCTTCCATCTGTTTATACTTCTAACCCCTATACCCTGCCATTTATCACTGTTTTTTCTCACCGTATTTGAACCTTTCGACATAGTATGTGCCTATTGAACAGAGCTCCCTTATGAGGATTGTTCTTGATGCACCATCTTTCCACCATTTATCCTTTTTGAAATAAGAAACATTTACTGCCTTGATGAGGTATAATGTTTTGCCTTCTTCGGAAGAGCCATAAAGTAGATGAAATCTCCTTGAAGCATACTCCGGAACCAGGATAATGACCTTTTTAATCCCCATGCTTGCAAATGTTTCCTTTATCTTATCCACCTTCTTCCTTCCTTCGCTGTCGACCTCCATTTTCTTAATCACTTCCTCCTTCACACCCCTTGTTTTTGCCATCTTGAGAATAATATCCATGATACTGATACCAAATATCTTATCCTCCTCTACCCATATGGCCTTTCCATTTCCAGCCCAATATTCCCTATAGGCATCAATGTATAATTCCCCATTTTTATCTTCAATGAATCGAGGAACAAATATCGCTTCCGATGGGAAAATCTTGTCTTCATATTTGAATTGATTCCCTATAGACTTTAAGGTGAAAGGGTGTATCATAACACCAATGATTACCATAAAAAAAACAAGGATTACTATAAGACAGCCGCAGCCTGCCTTCCCTTCCGTTCTCATAATGTCTCCCCCTTTATTACTTGTGTATCTGCTACGATATCATGCAGTGCCTTTCCTTTAAGGAAAAGGGCCATAAAAAAACCAATAAAACATATTGATGCAGAGAACACATAGAAGACGCTTCTTAACAAAGACCTGAAAAGGTCTACCTCCATCCCATCCCTTCTTACCACTTTAATCCTGAAAATACTTTTACCTACTGTCATTCCTCCATCCATCGTGAGATATGTAAAGTAAAAGAGGAAAATAAAGGAGGATGATAAAAGGAAAATAAGAAAAGGCACGGAAATATTTAAGAGAGCGAACTCATCAATACCAGATAGGTAACCAGCGAAAGCAAAAATAAAGGCTATAACACAAAAAAAAGAGAGCATAAGCAAATCTATGGATAATGCAAGGAATCTGAAAAAAATTGGAGCCCTTTTCATTTTTTGTTGTATTCGTAGAGTATGATAGACAGTATCACAAGAGGGGTAGTCTCTGTCCTGAATATACTTTCACCCAGAGTACAGAGAATAAAACCATTATCCTTCAGCCACTTAACCTCCAGTTCATCGATCCCACCTTCAGGACCTATGACTACACATATTTCCCCTTCTTTATGTTTAGATATGATATTTCTGATTGTGTTTTTCCTTTCCTTCTCGTAAAAGACCCACCGGTTTTCAATATTTTCTATGTAAGGTAATATGCCTCTGAGTGGTGTGGGCTCAATAACTTCAGGGATAGTGAATCTTCCTGATTGACGGGATGCCTCAATGGTAATCCTTTTCCATCTCTCATACTTCCCTTTTTCCTTATCCTCAAACTTAACAACAGTCCTTTTGAAAATCGTTGGGAGAATCCTTTCTGCACCCAACTCCGTAGCCTTTTCAATAAGCCAGTCCATACGGGGGCCCTTTATCGGGCTTACGCAAAGCATAACCTTTGATCTTTTTTCTTCAGGACGGTGTACCACATCTAAAACCTGTAAATACAACTCCTTACTCTTTATATTATTTATTACACATCTATACAGGTATCCTTTTCCATCAATCAAATCTATCCTTTCTCCTATAGATTTTCTCAACACGCTGACTATATACTTGTGCATTGGCCCTGCGAGAAGTGCCATACCGTTCTTGATCTTGAGTTTGTCAACAAAAGCCCTTCTAATTTCCATATCTACCTTTCCGGAAGCTTATAAAAACGGGATTCATATAGCCTGTGGTATTCTGTCCATTTTTCATCTTCCATGTTTTCTTTCATGTGTTCCTTCACACCCATAATTTTTGCATCAAGATTATCCAGGTAGTGTACCATTAGGGCCTCTATGCACATGGGCTTTTTTGGTGATCCCCACTCCTCGACCCCATGATGGCTGATAATTATGTGTGCAAGGACATCAGCAATATAATCTGGAAATCCATCAACATTTTCAATAAGCCCCTTTAGTGTCACAATCCCAAGTGCTATATGCCCGAGAAGCCTACCTTTATCAGAATATTTAAATCCACCTTTGATATTAATCTCGTCTATCTTGCCAATATCATGTAGCAGACTGCCTGCTATGATGACATCTTTATCGCCTCCTACGATATCCACAACAAGCTTGCCCATTTTCGCTATCGAGAGGGAGTGCTCGAGGAGCCCTCCAATGTACATATGATGAACCCCAATGGATGCCGGGAAAAGAAAGAATCTTTCAAGCATATCCTTTCTGCCGTGAAAGGAAGTAAAAAGTGAAACAATATAGGGGTTTTTTATTTCACTGACAAGTTTGAAATATTCATCTTTCAATCTTTCATTTCCACTTTCGCTCTCCGGGAAAAATTCTTTCATATCTTCCAGTAAAAGTTCTTCTTCAACCTTTCTAATATCAGTTATGTTTAATTGAAACCTTTCCTGATACAGTCTTGACCTGGACTGAACATGAACAATGTCATTTTTTTCAAAAAGGCCATTCAGCTCGTCCACCCTCTCCCAGACCCTTCCCTCTATGGTGCCTGTCCTGTCTTTCAATCTTAAGCTCATATACTTTGTATTATTCTTGCTTGAGAATATGTCTTTTTTAATAACAATAAACCGGTCATTTACATCAATATTCTCCCTGTTGATGTCCTTCACAAATATTTGCTTCTTCACGGGTGAACCCCAAAATGTTCATAACCTTTTGTATTCAACCTTTTCCCCTTACCCCTTTTAAAAAGTTTTACACCCCTTCCTTTCACTACTTCTCCTATTATAGAAACAGGGAAACCCTTTGTTCGCATATCTTCAATTATTTCAAGCTTGTTCCCTGGAAAGGTAAATAAAAACTGATAATCCTCTCCTCCTGAAAGGGCGAGCATTTCTCTTTTTTTCTTTATTATAGCACGCGGTATGGGTAAACGCTCCAAAAATATTTTTGCACCCTTTTTACTTTCAAGCATCATTCGTTCGAGGTCAATAACAAGCCCGTCGCTTATATCCATCATTGCATTTGGTGTGTCATTTTTTATCAGTTCTTTCCACACATCATACGGAGGTTTGGGGTTGGTGTATCTTTTGATAAATCTGCTTGAACCCTTGTCCTTGCTGCCCTGTTTAAGAAGTAAAAGTCCGTAAGCGCTTTCACCGAGATGCCCTGTAATCCCTATAAAATCTCCCACCTTTGCTTTATCCCTGCCCAGATACCTTTTTGTTACAAGTTTGCCTATCATGGAAATATCGATGAAAAAATCAGTTTTTGCCTCAGATATATCCCCTCCTATGAGGATTATATTAAATTCCTTTGCCGCCTGCATCATGCCTATATATAGCCTGTCAATGTCTTTGTAAGACATGCGATCCGGTATACCAATCGTAACGAGGAAATAGAGCGGTGTTGCCCCCATGGAGAGCACATCTGAAACGTTCACGTATACTGCCTTTTTACCGAGGGCATAGATGTCCATGAATTGAAATTCAAAGTGGATATGCTCAACGAGGGCATCCTGAACAAAGACATAGGAGCCCTGGGGCATTTCAACAACTGCCCCATCGTCCCCGATCCCTCTTGTAATTCTGCCCGTTTTTTTCCCGAACTTCCTGATTCTTTTTATGAGTTCATTTTCCTTTAGTTCCATGGCTTAAGTGAAGATAATAGCAGTTTATGGGTACTTTTTCAAGGCAGATCGAGGGTGGGGCGCCGAGGAAACAAGTTTAGAGTTTAGGGTCACATCTTCAATTGTCAATAGAGAGTGTGTTCGTAGGTCATGGCTGATATCTCATGGCATGGAGCAGAGAGCTAAGAGCAGAGGGCGGAGGGCAGAGCGTTTTTCGTCTCTCTGGTCATGATAAAATAGACAGAATAGACTGAATAGACATTATGAATTCTTCTTTTCTTGTATTTTCCTTACCCTCTCCATGAATTCTTTCAGCTTTTTTTCATACCCCCTATCCTTCGGAAGATAATACCGCTTATCCTTTAATGGTTCTGGCATGTAATCCTGTTTTACCATGCCATCCTTGTAGTTATGGGGGTAGAGATAATCACGGCCATAGCCCAACTCTCCCAT
>JAPLKF010000032.1 GCA_026388215.1 Pseudomonadota bacterium
TTTTTTAGAGCCACGCTGCATCCAAATTCTACTACACCATTTTTCGACTTCTTTACATCCACGATTTCAGAATTTTTTATCATTTCCTCTATCTCGGCAACCTTCTTTTGAAGGAACTGGTACTCTTCCTTTGCCGCATCATATTCTGCATTTTCTGAGAGGTCTCCATGTCCCCTTGCTTCTTCAATGGCCTGCAAGATTTTTGGTCTTTTACTGTTCAGCAGGTATTCATGTTCCTTTTTAAGGTTCTCGTGACCTTCTCTTGTTATGGGAAATTTCATACACGCTCCGACAATATGTTTTAAGTCTAAAAAACTACAATGTTTATCATAAATTATCAACAAAAATCAGCCATCAGCCGCCAGCTATCAGCTATCAGCAGAGAAAAATTAAAATTTCAAACCTTTAAAAGCTGAATACTGATAGCTAAGAGCTTATAGCTCAAAACAACTAAACACTTGAAAAAGTACAGTCTTAAATTTTATAATAAGAGTCTATATGAAATTCGAAGACGGGCTGAAGAAACTTGAAGACATAGTAAAAACCCTCGATGCGGGAAATATCCCGCTCGACGAAGCCTTAAACCTCTTCAAGGAAGGCCTTTCTTTAACAAAGGAACTTTCAAAAAGGCTGGATGAAATAGAAAAGAAGGTCGAAATTCTTATAAAAAAGGAAAATGGGTCAGTAGAAAAAAGACCATTTCTCCAGGAAGAAGTTTAGTGGATCTAGGGACATACCTTCACGAAAAGAAGATTATTATTGAAGACACCTTAAGGGATATATGTTCGTCCTTCAGCACATCCCCGGGAATGTTAAGGGATGCTATGGAATACATGCTGTTCTCCAACGGAAAAAGAATAAGACCAATACTCGCTATAGCGGCATGTGAAGCAAAAGAAAAAAGCAGTGATGATTTACTTCCTTTTGCATGTGCTATTGAGATGATACATACATATTCCCTTATACATGACGACCTGCCAAGCATAGATAATGATGACCTGAGGCGTGGTAAACCAACGTGCCACAGGGTATTTGGTGAAGCAGTCGCTATCCTTGCAGGGGATGCACTTCTCACAGAAGCATTCAGGGTTATGGCTGACACCCGTTATACAGAAAGAATACATCCAAAGATTATAAAACAGATCATCTTTGAGATTGCAATGGCTGCTGGGACAGAAGGCATGGTGGGTGGTCAGGTTATGGATGTGCTCTATGATGGTAAAGAAGGAACAAAAAATATCCTCAATTTTATTCATATCCACAAAACCACAGCCTTGATAAGGGCATCAGTAAGGACAGGCTCAATAATAGGGGGAGCAAAAACAAAGGAATTAACAAGATTTACAAGATATGGTGAATGTATCGGTCTTGCCTTCCAGATAATGGATGATTTATTAGACGCCGAAGGCGATGAAGAAATAGTGGGAAAAAGATTAAAAAAGGATACGAGCAAACAGACCTACATAAAACACTATGGGATAGTGGCATCAAAGATCAGGTTAGAACAACTAATAGAGGAGGCTATAGAATCCGTAGAGTTTTTAGGAGGAAACTCAAAAATACTCGTAGAACTCGCAAGATTTATAGGTAATAGGGCTCTCTGATGTTCCTTGAAAAAATAAACTCCCCTGTAGATTTAAAAAGATTGAGTATCACAGAACTCGCTGAACTTGCAGAAGAGATAAGACCATATATTATAAAAACTGTCTCCAAAACAGGAGGGCATCTGGCTTCGAACCTCGGGGTAGTCGAACTTACGATAGCACTCCACTATGTATTTGATACACCCCTTGATAAGATTATATGGGATGTAGGCCATCAGTGTTATACCCATAAGATACTCACAGAGAGAAAAGAGAGATTCGAGACACTCCGACAGAATGGTGGGTTGAGTGGGTTCCCATGCAGGGGAGAAAGTGTTTATGATGTGTTCGACACAGGGCATGCAAGCAACTCAATATCGATTGCTGTTGGTCTTGCAGAAGCCAAAAAAAAGGAAGGTAAAACCCACAAAATTGTCGCGGTCATAGGAGATGGCTCGTTAACAGGGGGCATGTCTTTTGAAGCCATGAATCATGCAGGACATCTGAAAAGTGACATAATTGTAGTGCTTAATGACAACGAGATGTCTATATCCAAGAATATAGGCGCCCTCTCCTCATACCTGAATAGAATTATGACGGGCGAATTTGTGACTAATCTAAGGGAAAAGGTGAAAGACAGAATAAAAAACCTCCCGGCCCTTGGAGACAAAGTTTATAAAGCAGCAAGGCTCCTTGAAGAGACTGTAAAGGGGCTTATAACACCTGGGTTACTCTTTGAGGAGCTTGGTTTTCAATACTTTGGCCCTATAGATGGGCATAGCCTGAATCACCTTATAGAAAACTTAAGGAATATCAAACGGCTTAAGGGCCCTGTGCTGATTCATATCGTTACCAAGAAAGGGAAGGGATATACCCATGCAGAGGATGACCCTGCAAGATTCCACGGTATTTCAACCTTCGAGACGACAACAGGCAACTCTACCCACAACGGTCGTTATACCTATACAGACATCTTTGGTGATACAATCATTGAACTTGCCAAAAAGGATAAAAGGGTAATAGCCATTACCGCTGCTATGGGCCTTGGCACAGGTCTTGAGAAATTCTCACAGCTTTTCCCTGACAGGTTTTATGACATTGGCATTGCAGAACAACATGGAGTTACATTTGCAGCAGCCCTTGCCCTCGGAGGGTTCAGACCCTTTGTTGCAATATATTCCACCTTTCTTCAAAGGGCATACGACCAGGTTGTGATCGATGTCTGTCTTCAAAATCTTCCCGTTGTCTTTGCAGTGGACAGGGGCGGTATAGTCGGTCAGGACGGGCCTACCCACCATGGAGCCTTTGATATCTCTTACTTCAGACATATCCCCAATATGGTTGTGATAAGTCCAAAGGATGAAAATGAGCTTAAACAGATGCTCTACTCTGCGTATTCCTATGAGAGACCGGTTGCCATCCGCTATCCGAGAGGTGAAGCCCAGGGTGTCCCGATAGATGAAGATTTCAAGGAAATCCCGATTGGTAAATGGGAAATTCTAAAAGAGGGTGAAGATATTGCGATAATTGCCTGTGGTAACCAGGTCTACCCTTCACTTTCTGCGGCATCAGAACTCGAAGAAGAAGGTATACTATGTACTGTGATAAATGGTAGATTCATAAAACCTATGGACAGAGAGATGCTATCAGCCCTTTCAAAACATGCAAAGAAGATATTAACAGTCGAAGAGAATGCTATTATGGGAGGCTTCGGCAGCGGGGTATTGGAGATATTATCTGAAGAAGGGATAGCAGTGCCAGTCAAAAACATAGGCATTCCTGATACCTTTTTACCCCATGGTTCACAGAGCATGTTGAGAAAAAGCTTAGGCTTAGATAAGGAAGGGATTAAAAAGGCAGTAAGGCAGTGGCTAAAGAGAGAATAGATGTGATTCTCGCAAGGAGAGGTCTTGCCCCTTCAAAAGAAAAGGCAGGGGTGCTTGTTATGGCAGGGGAAATATATGTTGGGAAGGAACGTATTGCAAAGCCTGATAAAAAGATAGCAGATGATGCCCATATAGAAATAAGGAAAAACCCCATACCCTATGTAAGTTTCGGTGGGGTAAAACTTGAAGAGGCAATAAGGGCATTTGGAATAGACATAAGGAACAAAAAGGCACTGGATATAGGCTCATCAACAGGTGGTTTTGTTGACTGTCTTTTAAAATATGGGGCATCCACTGTGTATGCGATTGATGTCGGAGCCCATCAGCTCCACGAAAAGCTGAGAAAGGACAGAAGGGTTATCATTAAAGAAAATATAAACGCAAGATACTTAACATTAGAAGACATCGGGGAAAATGTAGATGTTATCACAATAGATGTATCCTTTATATCATTAAAAAAGATACTGCCTGCCATGATTCCCCTGATGAATGCTGGTGGGTTCATAATCTCACTTTTAAAACCCCAGTTTGAGGTAGGGAGGTTTGAGGTAGGCAAGGGTGGCATAGTAAAAGATGACGATAAAATCAAAAAGGTGATTGAGGATATAAAAATGTACGGGGAGGCTCTCGGTATAATACCTGTAAGTGTTGTTGAGTCACCGAGGGAAAAGGAAAAAAAGAACAGAGAATATTTTATATTATGGGAACTGCAAAAACCCCAAAACCAGTCAAATTCTTCGCAAGCATAATATTCAAAGACGAAGAATTTTTGCAGCCGGCAGAGGAAAATCTCAAGGCTTCTATAGGAGATATTGAGGAAAAGACTGCATTCATGCCTTTTTATCACACAAAGTACTATGAGGGCGAGATGGGAAAGGATCTCTCACGGTTTTTCATACTCTTTGAACCCTTGCTCCAGAGGGATACCCTGTTAGAAATGAAACTAAAAACGAATGATATAGAGCATCTCCTCTCAACAAACGGAAAGAGAACCATCAACATAGACCCCGGGTACATTGCCCTCGAGCATGTTGTACTCGCAACAACAAAGGGGTATACGCACAGAATCTATCTCGGAAAGGGGATATTTGCAGACCTGACCTTCATTTATAACGATGGAACATATAAGCCTCTTGAATGGACCTACCCGGATTATAGCAGTAAAGATATTATCTCCCTATTCAATAAATGGAGAGACCATTGCAAAAAAACATGTAAGCATTCAGCAATCAGCTTTCAGTAAAAAAAGACAAAAAGGCTGATGGTTAAAAGCTGATTAAGGAAAGGACACTGAAATGCCAAAAAGTATGACGGGATTTTCAAAGATAGAGATGGAATATGCGGAAGGAAAGATTTCCGGGGAGGCAAGGGCTCTCAACAACCGCTACCTTGAAATCAGCATAAAGCTTCCAAAAATTGACTACTCTTATGAACAAAGACTAAGGGAGCTTGTTAAACAACATGTCAAGAGGGGGAAGGTTGATATAACGATAAAATGGGAAAGATCAAGCGGCGAGTATAATGCCCCTAAAATTAATGAGAATACTGTTAAGCAATACATGGATATTATAAAAATATTAAAAGATGTCTTTGGATTAAAGGGTGACCTTACATTGGATACGGTTTTAAATTTCAGGGACATTGTCGTATACGAAGAGAACAATAATATTTCAGAAGATACACTGATGCTCTCATTCGAAAACTTACTAAAAAAACTGAACGAGGAGAGGACTAAAGAAGGAGAGGTCATTGAAAAAGACCTTTTGGACAGACTGGAAAGGATAACCTCGAACCTCTCTGAAATAGAGGGAAGATGGCCTCTTATTGTCAAGACCCATGAAGAAAAATTAAAGGAAAAGATCATTGAAATCACAAAATCGTCTTCTGTTGATGAGATTAGGGTGCTTCAGGAATTGGCTATCTATATGGAAAGACTTGACATATCAGAGGAAATTGTGAGATTGAAAGGGCATATAGATAATTTTAAGGATACCCTAAATTCTATCGATTCTGTAGGAAGAAAACTCGATTTTATTATACAGGAGATGGTAAGGGAGACAAACACCATTGGAAGCAAATCCAATGATTTATACATCAACGAAAGGGTTATTCAGATCAAAGTGGAAATAGAAAAGATGAGGGAACAGGTTCAAAATGTGGAATAAAATCTTTAAAAACGTTCGGGGTTCGGAGTTCAAGGTTCGGAGTTTTAAAAAATGAAAAGACAGACAGAGATTCCAAACAGAAAAGGGCAGTTGTTTGTGGTTTCGGGACCGTCTGGGGCTGGAAAAACCACACTTATAGATAAGTTTTTAAAAGAGGACAGCAACAGTGCATTCTCAATCTCTTATACTACAAGGCTAAAGAGGGAACAAGAGGTTGATGGGAAAGACTATTATTTTGTCGACACAGAAACATTTAAAGAGATGATAAAGAAAGAACATTTTCTTGAATGGGAACATGTATACGATTACCTTTACGGCACACCGAAGAAAAAGGTATTCGAAACATTACACAAAGGTATCGACATCTTTCTCGACATTGATGTGAAAGGGGCAATCAGTGTGAAAAAGAAATGTCCTGATGCATGCCTCATATTTGTCGAGCCCTCATCAAAAGAAGAACTGGTAAAAAGACTTTCTTTAAGAGGGGAAAAGGAGATTGATTCAAGGATGATAATCGTAGAAGAAGAGATTGAAAAAAAACGTTTATTCGAGTATAATATCATAAATGATAAACTCGACAGGGCCTATAAAGACTTTAAGAATGTTATAGAAAGAGTGAGGAGGAAAACTCATGGCAAGAATAACTGTTGAAGATTGCATGGACACAGTAGAAAATCGTTTTGAGCTTGTTCACCTGGCTGCAAAGAGAGCCAAACAACTAATAAAAGGGTCAAAACCCCTTGTAAAGTCCACAAATAAAGAGATTGTAACGGCATTAAGGGAGATTGCAGAAAAGCTTGTCTCTTTCGAAAAAAAGGAAGCCCTGGATAACCAGGAAGTGGCCTATCAACTATCCAATTTTGCCCCTTGACTGACAACAATCCTTCCTGGCCTTACTTTGCCCTGCTTTGTCCTGCTTTAGCAGGCTAAAATCTATAAATTTTTAAACCCCAGTTTAAAACAACAAAAAATATGTTCGTCTTTTGATTTAAGTCAAGGATTATCCCTTTTATACATGCTACATTAAACAATAATTTAAGGAAGGAAAGATGGCTGATGGCCTGGTGCTGGTAACTAAATAGAGGAGGAAGACATGAAAATTAAAAGAAAAATAGTGGAAATAGACAGAGAACGTTGCAATGGCTGTGGGCAATGTGTATCTGCCTGTGCCGAGGGGGCGATTGAATTAATAGACGGTAAGGCTAAACTTATATCCGATAAATACTGCGACGGGCTTGCCGCCTGTTTGGGAGAATGCCCGGAGGGAGCTATTAAAATCACAGAAAGGGAGGCAGAAACCTTTGACCCTGAGGCAGTAGAACACCACCTCAAACACAAAGAAGATTTTCAAATACTCACCACTCACCACTCAACACTCAACGCTGAAGTATTACCCTGTGGTTGTCCTTCAACCCATATACAGATGTTTTCCTCCCCCTGTAAAGAAGCAAATCAACCTGTTTCCCAAAAGAATACCATCTCAGCCCTCACACACTGGCCAGTCCAGATAAAACTTGTACCTCCAACTGCTCCATTCCTCAAGGGGGCTCATATCCTCGTAGCCGCAGATTGTACACCTGTTGCCTATCCAAACTTTCATAGTGATTTCCTGAAGGGCAGGATAGTATTAATTGGGTGCCCTAAATTTGATAACACTGAAGAATACGTCAATAAATTTGCAGAGATTTTTAAGCTTGCCAATATTCAGAATGTGACTGTCCTGACTATGGAAGTTCCCTGCTGTTCAAAGCTGCCAGCTATTATCCGGCAAGGGATGGAGATTGCCGGGAAAAATATCCCGATGGAAGTAATTGTTAGCACCAGGGGTAAAATCCTCTAGAATCTCCTACTATCTATTTAAAATTAAATTTAGTATAATGACCGGTGGAAGGTATCGTCAAAGGACTCATTGGTTAAGGGGTTAAAAAATTTGTGAGAACGGGAGGTTTTATCTTTTTCTCAGTACTGGCTATGCTCTCCCTTCTCGCTCTGGGTATTGTTAACGCCAAGGAAAAGGTTACAATAGGGGCTATAGAAGAAGTAATTCTCCTTCCATGGGGTGTGAGACTCCCCGCACGCATTGATACCGGGGCATCCACAACCTCTCTTGATGCGCGTGGACTTAAAATACAAAACAATATTGCGGAATTCAGGTTGCCAGACATGTACGGCGGTTTATTGCTAAGTCTACCTGTAGTAGACTGGCGGCATATTAGATCT
>JAPLKF010000033.1 GCA_026388215.1 Pseudomonadota bacterium
CTCTCCCTCTTCAGGTTTGCAGGTGGGAAGTTTTCCCTTGTCAAAACCTACCGGTGCATCGTCGGTGCAAACCATCAGAATAAACAAAAATTAGGGGATAGAGCTACCCCTGAAGGGGTATTCTTTTTCATAAGATTTATCCCTAAAAAAGAAGTGCCAAAGACCTATGGCTATGGTGCCTTTGTCCTCAATTACCCCAACTTCCTTGCGAAAAAAGAGGGAAAGAAGGGGGGCGGTATCTGGCTTAACGGACATAGTGCTGATAAGAATATAGGGAAAGACCTCCTGAATACAAAAGGATGTATAGTTATTGACAACAGCTCCCTTCAAGAGCTCTCTACCTATGTCAAACCAAACGGTACCCCGATCGTGATTGTGGATAAGGTAGAAGCTATCTCTCAGAAGAACCAGGATGAATTATCAGGGGAACTCAAGACCTTCCTCAATTCATGGAGGGAGGCATGGGAGAGTATCGATACAAAAAGGTATTTAAGCTTCTATGCCCCTGACTTTATCAGCGGTGATGGGATGAGCTACAGTGCCTTTAAACAGCACAAAGAGAGGGTGAACAGCACGAAAAAGGTCATAAAGGTGAACATCGAAAATACCGCAATCTTCATGCCACAGGAATACAAAGGAGAGATCGCTGTGGTGAGGTTTCGGCAAAAATACCACTCGAATAACTTTGACAGTGAATCGAAAAAAATATTCTATTTAAAGAAGGAAAATACCAGGTGGCTTATCATTGGCGAATCAACATTTTCCTAAAAACTTCCTGACAACCATCATTGTTGTTTCATTCTGCCTCTTGTCCCAAACAGGTTGCAACTCCCCTGTAGAATCTCCTCAAAAGGTTCAAAAATATTTTAGTGGCACCAATCAGGAAGTTACGGTCTATTCTATCAAAGGAGAAAGCAAGGGACCTACGCTTCTAATCATTGCTGGCATACACGGGGATGAGTCTTCATGTCCTATGGTCGCAGATAGATATATCAATATCAAAATAAAAAAGGGGAATCTTATTGTGGTTCCCCGCTTAAACCTGCCTGCAATAACAGCACAAAGACGGAATGGTCTTGGTGGCGATATGAATCGCCTTTTTGACATGCCTGAGAGAAACCAGAATAACCCTGACCTTAAAGTGGTAAACCTGGCCAAATCTTTGATTAAAAACGCCGATTATGTGCTGAATCTCCATCAGGGCAGAGGTTTTTATTCACCTACCTGGATCAGTCACAAAAGAAACCCCAAGAGATGGGGGCAATGTAATGTTATTGACACACCGTCATTTGACCTGCCAAACGGTGAAAAACTCGAATTAGAAAATTTTGCTCAAAGGTTAGCCCGAAGAATAAACTCTAAAATAAAGGATAATAATTACCACTTTCTGGTGAATAATACCAACACAGCAAGCGAAAATACTGTCCACAAGGAACAAAGAAAATCTCTTACCTACTATGCATTGATAAACCAGCATAAAGTAGCTCTGGGGCTTGAGGTCACAAAGAATTGCCCGTATTCTCAAGCTGTTGCCTTCTTGACTATTGCAATAAATTCGACAATCGAAGAAACAGGAATCATACCTGAAGCGGTTCCTTCAGAAACAGTAGGCAGTAAGCAGTAGGCAGTTGCTCTCAGCTCTCAGCTCTCAGCTCTCAGCTATTTTACACATACCACATCTCCATCTCAAACGTCTTTGCAGGCTTACCGGTAGAAAGATATCCTCTTTTAGGAATCCTATCCACTTCCATCCCCTTTATCTTCAACGAAACCCATATATTTATTTTCTCCTTTTCTGTCAAACCGAGCACATCAAAGGGGATACCTATCTCTAAAATTTCCGAAAATTCAATAGAAATGGGCAGGTCTCTCGATTCATAGTTTCCGTTTTCTTTCTTTAAGAAACTTTCCCTTACCTTATTTGCAATATAATAAATAATCTTTAAGGACTCTTTCCCCACTAAATTGACCTCAAAGGAAACGTCCTCAATGTTATGTATAAAGGTTTTATCAATATCCACCCTTAAAAATAGTGAATTTTCATTGAATCCAAAATAGCATCCCGTTATAAGTGAGACAGCCTCATGCATTGCCACGCCGTGCCCTTTTCCTTCAACAAATCCCGTGCCCATCCATTCAAAATAATTTGTTACTTCCCCGTCTATTTTAGGATAGATGAAGTTCACGGGTTCCCTTAAAGGTTTTACCTCCCGATCCTCAAGGATAATAGGGATGCTCAGTATTTCTGGCGGCTGTTTCCCCAGGAATCTATACACATTCGAAAGACTTTCACGAAAAAGAAAATCAAATATATCATCGTTCTCAGAAGAGTGGTCATCACCATACCACCAGAACCAATCACTTCCCTCTGCAATATAGATAGATTCCCAGGCGTCCTTGTTTTTCTTATCAGGGTCTTCGACCTCTAAAAAATCCCTTGTCTCTGAAAGCAAGGTCCATCCAGTATTATCTTCAACCTGGCCAATCCATATAGAGAAATTGTGTCCGATCCATGAACCTGCATAACTGTGATTGAGAACCCCATAATCTCCCGCATCTTTAAGATAATCGGATACAGTAGTAGATATAATATTTTCTTCCTTTAATACCCCCTCGTAGAGGTATTTTAAAAAATCTATTCCATCGTTCCTGTAATTTTCCCAGGCGTTCTCTCCATCCATAGCAATCGTAATGAGTGGCATCCTTATCTTTCCTCTGACAGATTCTCCAATCTTCTTTATCCTCGCTATGCAATCCTTCGCAGCTTCCTTTGGATCCCACCTTGAATAATGAAAAGATATCAGGTCTGAAAGACCCTTATCCCTGAATACAACATTTATGTACTTCCCTGCTTTCTCATACCTGTATGGTTTATACAAAATTTCCGGATTAAACAAACAACCATCCCTATCCCTTTTACATTCCATTCTTAAACTCTGAAAAAGAATCTCTTCATCTGTTGCCACCCATTCTATTCCATGTTCCATATATAATTTAAGCGCATCATCACTCACAGACCCTTCCGGAGGCCACATCCCTTTCGGAGCAGATTTAAATATTCCATTGAAAAGTTCAATGGCCCTCTTTATCTGGTAAGACGCATCTTCAGGCTTTGCAAAAAGCCTTTCAGGCAACTCCACATTCGGCATTGCCTCTCTTGCAACCTGACTGTCTATAAGCAATGGGATTATAGGATGATAAAATGGTGATGTGGATATTTCTATTTTACCAGCTGATGCAAGCTCTCTGTAGAGAGGTATGATGCCTTTTAAAATGCCTTTTTGCACACCTTCTAATATTTTTTTATCCTCTTCGCTAAATGCCTGACCTTTTGACTTCAAAGATTTCAGATCATCATATAAATCAAAGAAAACAGGGTCTATCCATGAGAGAAAAAAGAGTACCTGAATATCCCGCAGTTCCTCATCAGTAAAATACCCTTTTATCTTTTCTATTCCTTCTCTGGGATAGTAAAAACCCCTCTTCCTCAGGAGGTCATAATATCTCGGATATGGCTTTATCATGTTCTCCCAGTTGGCACTGAAAAAATTCATCAACAAGAACGTCTTCTCTGTATCGGACAAATCCTTAGGTGCCTTCTTAAATATTTCAAGAAAATTATCCTTCGCATCTAAGTTCT
The DNA here is from genome assembly GCA_026388215.1 of Pseudomonadota bacterium. Classification (NCBI taxonomy): domain Bacteria; kingdom Pseudomonadati; phylum Pseudomonadota; species Pseudomonadota bacterium. The sequence goes on from JAPLKF010000033.1 coordinate 3,641, forward strand.
CATAGTCGAGCAATTGTAACAAAAGCGAAGGAACAAGATTAAAATTTTGCTTTAACCCTTCAAATCCTTTCAGGAGATAAGCCATATCAAAATAATCTTTAGTTCCGTGAAGTAAAACCCATGGAAGGAGATATTCTCCCGTATACAGATTCTTATAGTATGGTTGATGCATATGCCAGAGAAAAGCGAGATAGACTGAATCCATCAGTGGTACCACCTTAAATAAGAATAACCAATGACCAAATTACAAATTCCAGAGAGAAAAACAATCATCAATAACCAAATCTCAATAACCAAACGAAAAACAATAGTCAATCTGGAATCTGTCTGGAGCTTGGAAAATTGATTATTGGATGTTGTTTGGTTATTGGTGCTTGATAATTGGTTATTGTTCTTTAATTGGTTATTAATATTCATGGAATCTCAATATGTCGCAAGATAATCTCATCTTCTATTTCCATCATGCCCACTGTTCCTTTATACGAATAAGAACCTCTAAAAGCCCCGGGATTGAACATAAACACATCCTCCTTTTTAATATTTAAAGGGATGTGTGAATGTCCAAAGATTATAACATCTACATCTTTGAATTCGCTGAATACCACGTTTTCAATACCATGGGGAGAACCTCTCCCGTGTATTATCCCAATCCTCTTCCCCATAACTTCTTCTATTCTTTTTTCAGGAAGAATGGCCTTTACCTCAAAATCGTCCATGTTCCCTCTCACCGCTTTAAGTTCCCAATTGCAGAGATAATCATAGACCTCTATGCCTGTCATATCGCCTGCATGTATTATCATGCCTACATTATTAAATAATCTCTGTAATTTTTCTTTGAAATCATTGGTTACCTTACCAAGATGAGTATCAGATATCACACCTACCCTGAACATATCGAGCATTACTTTATATAAAAAAATCTTTTATGTCAACGAGCCAGGTTAGCTCATAGCTCATGGCTCATAGTTCATGGCAAAATCACCTGACACCGAGGAAAGGGGTCGAGGGGTCAAGCTTCTTAAACTCACTTGAACCCTTGAATCCTTGAATCCTTTTAAAACCAGTTCATGGCTCTTAGCTCATGGTTTTAAAACCTTTACCCTGCCTGCTGCAGGCAGGTATGAGCTATCAGCTAAGAGCTAAATGGTTCACGGCCAAAATTGACTTACAGGGCTTAAGAATGTTAGATTGATAGGATGGAATTTGTCCAGAAATTACACAGGAAATTTTATATATACCTATTAAAAGAGATCTCCTGCATATT
>JAPLKF010000034.1 GCA_026388215.1 Pseudomonadota bacterium
CCATTGCCCAGGAACAGGATATTGGCTCACAAAAATCAATAACAAAAACCCTTGAGGCAAGGGTGGGTGAGGAATTTACACTTGTCCTTGAATCGAACCGGACAACCGGCTATAGTTGGCAGCTCACCGAACCTTTTGATGAAGGGATAATAAGGCTCATAAGCTCTGAATACAAGGCACCTGAAACAAGGGTCATAGGTGCTGGCAATAAAGAGGTCTGGACCTTTAAGGCGGTGGGCGGGGGGAAAACAAGGATCAACATGGGGTATGTTCGCCCCTGGGAAAAAGATACTCTACCAGTTAGGACTACTACCATTGAAGTTACTGTGAAACCCGCAAAATAGGGGTGTGAAAAGAGAACCAAAGGAGAACGCTCTATGAACGGCGCAGAAATACTCATAAAAACTGCAATAGCTGCAGGCATTGAGGTATGTTTCGTAAATGCAGGCACTACAGAATTGCCTGTAGTTACTGCATTTGATTCTATACCAGGCATAAGACCCATACTGGGGTTGTTCGAGGGTGTGTGTACAGGCTCAGCTGATGGTTACGGGCGCATGATGGACAGGCCTGCAATGACACTTCTCCATTTAGGTCCTGGTTTTGCTAATGGCATTGCCAACTTGCATAATGCACGGCGTGCACATACGCCTGTATTCAATGTGATCGGTGAGCATGCCACATGGCATCGAGGGGCAGATGCACCACTCACGATGGATATTGAAGCCCTAACAGGCACTGTGTCAGGATGGCAGTGTACAAGCAAGTCTATTGAAACCCTGTCACGGGACATTGCCAATGGCATCGCGAACGCCTGGTACGGGCAGATAGCGAGTCTGATTGTACCCAATGACCACCTGCTAACTGAATGTATTGATGAATCGATAAGCCTACCAAAGTTTTCATTCGACCCTGTTGACAGCGATTCCATCGAGAAGGCTGTTCAGCTCTTCCGGAACAATAAAAAGGTGGCACTTATGCTCGGCGGCAGGGCCTTGCGGAAACAGGGGTTACAGGCAGCAGCCCGCATTAAAAACGCTACAGGGTGTGACCTTTTTACGGAAACCTTTCCTGGATACATGGAAAGGGGGGCAGGGTTGCCGGTTGTGGAGCGTGTTCCCTACTTCCCCGAAAAGGCATTTGCCAGGCTTTCCCAATACCAGGCAATAGTACTGGCAGGCTCAAAAGAACCTGTCACCTTCTTCGGCTATCAAGGTATAGATAGTGAGATACTGAAGAAAAATCAGCTGAAAATCCATATTGGTACGGGCAGGCAGAATGTTGTGGAGGCCTTAGAATGTCTGGCTGATGCCTTAAGCACACAAGGTCTTGTGAAAAAAGCAGGCAATGTTTTAGCGGAACGAACCCCCCTTGAGCTTCCTCAAGGTGAATTGACAGGAGAAAAGGCCTGTCGGGTTTTGGCTGCCCTGCAGCCTGAAAATGCAATTATCGTGGATGAAGGGATCACCACATCATTCGATTATTACCCGTTAACCGGGGGTATAGCACCTCATAGCCTCATGACCATATCGGGTGGTTCTATCGGGTACGGGATGCCCTGCGCCCTGGGGGCTCAAGTTGCATGCCCTGACCGGCCGGTGATTAATTTACAGGCCGACGGGAGCGCCATGTACACTGTACAGGCCTTATGGTCTGAAGCGCGGGAATCATTAAATGTGACAACACTAATCTGCTCAAATCGAAGTTATCACATATTAGATTTAGAACTCATTCGTGCAGGTATCACATCACCAAGTCCTGGGGCTCAATCCCTTATAGACCTCACCCGCCCACCAATTGACTGGGTAAAAATTGCTTCAGGGCTCGGTGTGCCTGCAGTGTCCGTAAATACCGCAGAAGGGCTTGCCCGTGAACTGGGAAGGGCTTTACAAGAACCAGGCCCGCATCTCATCGAGATGGTACTGAAATAGCATCAGGCCTTTATCCTGTTTTTTTCATCCACATATACCTTTTTTGGCTCAAAGGAGGCAAGTTCCTTTTCATCGTAAATTGCATAGGAGACTATGATGATAATATCCCCTTTCCTTGCCTTATGGGCTGCAGCCCCGTTGATGCATATAACGCCTGAGTTTCTTTCCCCTTTTATCGCATATGTGGTAAAGCGTTCGCCGTTTGTTACGTTATAGATATCTACCTGTTCATAGGGAAGTATGTTTGCCTTTTCCATCAGGAGTTCATCAATGGTTATACTCCCCTGATAATCAAGATTGCTCTCTGTAACGAGCGCTCGATGAACCTTTGATTTCATCATTGTTCTAAACACGTTAAGCCTCCATCAAAATAGTGTTATCAATAAGTCTTGTCCTGCCAATACGGCAGGCAATTGCAAGAAGTGCTTTATCCTTTATCTGATCAACTTCTTCAAGCGTATCAGTATTACAAATACTTATATACTTAATGTCTATGCCATTCTTTGAACTCAAAACCCTTTTCACTTTTTCCTTCAGAACTGGTGCCCCCCTTTGGCCTTCCTTGAAAATCTCCTCTACCTTCTTTATCGCTCTGTATATGAGCAGGGCCCTTTCCCGCTCTGTGGGACTTAGGTAAGTATTTCTTGAACTCATTGCAAGCCCATCCTTTTCCCGTAAGGTAGGATGGGGAATTATCTCTATATCCATGTTCAGGTCTTTCACCATCCTTTGAATGACCCTTATTTGCTGGTAATCTTTCTGCCCAAAGACCGCAAGGTGGGGCTTCACAATATTAAGTAGCTTCGCAACAACGGTTGCCACACCAACAAAATGTCCTGCCCTTGTCTTGCCGCAAAGGTAATCTTCCAGCCCCTTGACCTGTATATAGGTAGAATATCCCTCAGGATACATATCCTTATCCTCTGGAAAAAAGACAATGTCCGTATGCTCCTTCTCAAGGAGTTTCATATCCCTTTGTAAGTCTCTCGGGTATTTACTAAAATCCTCTTTTGGGCCAAATTGTGCAGGGTTTACGAATATACTTACCACAACCACATCTATTAGCCTTCTCGCCATTTTCACAAGGGAAAGATGGCCCTCATGGAGGTATCCCATTGTAGGGACAAGACCTATCCTTTTCTCCTTTCTCAATTCCTCAGATAGGGACTGCATTTCTTTAATGGTCTTTACTAATCTCATGCTAATGAAAAGAGTGGGTATCATCCGGGAATACCCCTTCTTTTACCTCTTCTATAAAGCCCTTTATTGCTGTGTCCATTTCCTGCCGAATATTAAGGTAACTTTTTACAAATTTAGGCCTAAATTCGCCAAACAGACCGAGAAGGTCATGGATTACAAGAACCTGTCCATCACAGTCCGGCCCTGCCCCTATGCCTATAGTGGGGATAGAGAGCATGTCCGTAATCTCCTTTGCAAGTTTCCTTGGAACACACTCAAGGACAACAGAGAATGCACCTGCCTCCTCAACTGCCTTTGCATCCTTTATTAACGCCTCTGCCTCTTCGCCCTTACCCTGAACCTTGTAACTGCCCATCCTGTGTATCGATTGCGGGGTAAGCCCTATATGTCCCATAACCGGTATCTCGATGTCCACTAAAGCCCTGATAACATCCTTCATCTTTACACCACCTTCCAGCTTCACAGCCTCAGCCCCACTTTCCTTAATCATCCTTCCTGCATTTCTCCTTGCCTGCTCTATGCTTTCCTGATAGGACATAAAAGGCATGTCTATTACAACAAGTGCATTTTTCGCGCCTTTTGAAACAGCCTTTGTGTGGTGTATCATCTCATCAACTGTTACAGGAATTGTGTTCGGGTATCCAAGCATCACATTGCCAACAGAATCACCGACAAGTATACAGTCTATGCCAGCATTGTCCATTATATTTGCAAAGGTATAGTCATACGCGGTAAGCATTGTTATCTTTTCCTTGCCCTTTTTACCCTTTAAGATTGGTACCGTCATCTTATTCATTTAGAATCTCCTCAAACAAAAAGCCTTCTGAACACGGTTCAGAAGGCTTATCAATCTTTCCTTCCGTCTCGGTCCAGCTTCAGGATCCAAGCGGTATATCGAAATTATAAAACCTATTTTTCAATGAAGTCAACTATTTTTTTGTACTAATGTAAAGGCAGTGAATAGATCGGGGGTCGAGTGTTTTTAAATCACTTGAACCCTTAATTGATGTATTAGATATAATTCTCGAGGAGCAGGGAAAGGGTTTTCTCAACACTGCCAGGTTCTTTTTCTTCCATCTCCCTGACTGCCTTTTTTATCTTCAAATAGGTAAGTTCATCTCCTAAATCGTCAACGCTCCTGTAAATGCCGGTTCTTCTCCCAAATCTATATACAATCCTTTGCTCTTCATCCATGGACAGAAAATCATCTATAACAGATAATATTTTCTCCTTGTCGTCAGGCAGTTTGCCATCAATCTCTTCAAGAAGATTCAGGATGTGGTCACTTTTAATATAACTCGTTATCCCGTCAAGGTTCTCTATCAAGAGCCTCTCCTCTAAAAGGATTTCCTCATCATGGGATATTATAAAATCACCGTTTTCTACCTTTTCATAGAGGGGCATACCTCTTAGAACCTTTAATGTTCTAAACCTTATAAAATCAGGGTCGATTCTATTCAAGGCATCTGCAGTTTCAAAGGCATGTTCCCTCCACCATTTCTTTCCACCTACCCCAAGTACTACATATTCAGAGAGTTCTATGCCCGACTCCTTTACCTTTTTTCCACATTCTATATGTTCTTCCTTTGTCACACCCTTATTCAAATATTTCAGGAGAAAATCATAACCTGTCTCCAAACCGATATGAAGCCTTGTAAGTCCTGCCTCCTTCATCCTTTTCAGGTCTTCTACATCCAGTCTTTTTGCAATCGTTCTTGAACGGGCATAAGATGTTACCCTTTCGATAGTGGGCAGCTTCTCTTTAAGATACTTAAGGGCATCTATAAAGGAATCGGGGTTCATGGCAAGGGAATTTGCATCCTGTATAAACACATTCTTTCCTCCAGAATACACCCACATGGCAACGCTTTTATAACATTCGTTGTAGTTATCACCCGAAAATATTTCATCCATCAAGTCATCAGTGATCTTTCCCCCAGAACCTTTCTTCCAGGATAGGCTAAGAATATCATCGTTGATCTGCCTTATTGTATCTATATCCATCTTTATCTCTTCAAGCTTCCTTTTCTCAAACCTTTTTCCTTTGTATATACTGCAGAATTCACACTGATTCCAGGGGCAATTCCTTGTAAATCTCACAAGGAGACTATACACCTCATTTGGCGGCCTAATCGGCCCTATTTCATACCTTAATGCTTTATTCATCTTTACTTACATGGATTGAAAAGGCAGGTGTAGATATTTTGGACATTATTTTCTTTCTCTTTTTCCCCTGACTTGTTCTCTTTCTCTTTCTTATTAATCCAGTTTTCTTAGAATTTGATGCCATTACCATCCTCCTTTTTTATTAACATAACACAGAACCTCTTTATCTTCAATAACTATTGCCGCATTGGATAAAGGCATATTATCACTGTGATTCAGACAGTAGACCATAGACATAAGGCAATAGACATTAGACTATAGACTTCAGACAACAAAAGGGAATAGGCAGAGATTACACAAAAATAAAGGCCTGGCAACTTTGATTCAGACAGTAGACCATAGACATCAGACCATAGACTTACTATATCAGGTTTACAAAGGAATTGGGATATTTAGACACCAATGAATATGAAGAACTATGGACAAAAGGTCAGGAGAGTTTGAGGATACTCCAAGGGCTAATTTCTTACATAGAAAAGTCTGATGTCTAAAGTCTTGAGTCCAGTGTCTGAATTGCAGATATTATCAATTAATCATGGGTTATAGGTTCATTCAAGTCAATGCTATCCATTCAGGTCTTAATGTGAAGCCAAGATGCAATATATTTATAGCTACCTTATAAAAAAACATATTTTGTCTCAAAGTATAAAAAATTTTATTGACAAATACCTTTTTATGTCTTATTTTAATGCAGGATATGTTAAATAATTCACAATATATTATAATAAACCAGATTGGCACTATTTGCAGTAGCTATTTATATAAGGGTTACCTTGAAAATACAAGGATTTCTTATACTTTAAAGTTCTTTAATTCACAAGGTATATATAAAACATAGAAAATCACCTCCATAGCTTCTCATAATAACCCCCCTTCCCCCTGGGATTTTCCCAGGGGGTTTTTCTTTACAATGAGCAAGGTTTTATTGTATGATTCTAAATTATGGGTCTCTCCAATCTCAATATGTATACAGGTGGATTACTTAGCCTTCTATACTCTGCAGGACCAGTTGCAAAGGCAGTGGTTATTATCCTCATTATCTTCTCAATAGTGTCGTGGACAATTATGCTTTACAAGCTAAAACAATACAGAAGGGTTGAAAAAGAGGGGGAAAGGTTCATTAAAATTGTCAAAGAGGTTGATTCATTCAAAAAGCTCATTACAATGTATAGAGAAAGTCCTGATAATCCATTTTATAGATTAATTCTCGCAACTTATAAAGAGATTTCATCAAGACAGAGAGACAACCCGAATATTAAACCTGAAACAATTCCGCTCATAGAAAATGTGCTCAAGATTACAATATCAGAAGAGTCTGAAAGACTCGAAAGAAGGCTCTCTTTTCTCGCCACAACAGCAAATACTGCCCCTTTTATAGGGTTATTCGGCACGGTATGGGGGATTATGGACTCCTTCAGGGAAATAGGCATAAGAGGAACAACCAGCCTCGCAGTGGTAGCCCCTGGCATAAGCGAGGCCCTCATTGCGACTGCTATTGGCCTTGCTACAGCTATACCAGCGGTACTTGCGTACAATTATTTTGTAGGTAGGCTCAAAAGGATTATATCAAAGCTGGAAAATGCCTCTATGCATATTTTGAATATCCTCGAGAAATGAAAGCATTAAAAGATTCAACGAGACCGCTATCCGAGATAAACGTAGTACCCCTTGTTGATGTCATGCTCGTGCTCCTTATTATATTCATGATCACAGCACCCATGATGCAGCACGGTATGAATATAGAAATCCCGAATGTAACTACAAAACCCCTCCCTTCAAAGGACGAGCCACAAATTCTTAACATCACAAAAGACAGGATGCTTATACTGAATGAAAAGAAACTGAATATAAAAGACCTCAGGGCAGCAATACAGCTTCTCTTTGCGAATAAAAGCCACAAGGAGATATTTTTAAGGGCAGATAAGAATGTTTCATACGGATTTGTTGTGAGCTGTATGGGTATTATCAGGGAAGCCGGCATTGAGAAAATAAACATAGTAACAAAACCTCTTGAAGAAAGATGAACGAAGCAACCTGGTATAAAATGCTTGTATTATCTACAATACTACATTTCTTCGTAGTAGGCATATTCAGTATACCTATTAAAAAGACCTCAAGGAAGATCGATCTGTCATCTTCTTATTCTGTGAACCTTGTTGGTGATATAGGCGGAGCAGTCCTTGGTGCGACAGGGGGATATAAAGGAAAGACCTTACCCCGGATAAAAGAAGACTCTTCAAAACCAGCCCCGCCAACTAAAGTAAAAAAACCTGTACCCGTAAGGCAGGAAAAAGATGCCATTTCCCTATCTAAAAAGAAGGTACGCGCAAAGGAAACCCCATCAAAAGAAGAATTAAGCCGTCTTGAGGAAAGGATAAGGGAAATAAAACGACGGACAGGATATCTCGATGTTGCAAAAGCAGGAAAAGAAGCTGGTTCAGGAAAAGGGAGTGGTGTAGGGTTTGGCCTTCCTTTATCCTCTGAAGGAGGTTCAAGACCGCTTGACCCTGTATCGCAAAAATATATGCTTGAGGTCTGGGAAAAGATAAAAAATGCCTGGGGTCTGCCTGGTATTACTTCATTTAAAAAACAGTTAGAAACAATAGTCACGATTAAGATAAGGAAGGATGGGAGAATCGTCGATATTAACATAGAAAAAAGGTCAGGAAACAGAATATACGATGAATCAATACTCCGGGTCTTAAGGGTTGTAGACCCCCTGCCACCAATACCCGCCTCACTAAACACAGAATCGATCGAAATAGGCTTTAGATTCCTGCCAGGGGACATATCTTGAGCATCCTCGAAAGCATTATAATGGGTGCCATACAGGGTATAACGGAGTTTTTACCAATAAGCAGTTCAGCCCACCTCATTATATTGCCATGGTTTTTTAAAATCGGTGAAGGGAATATAGATAAACTCGCCTATGATGTTCTTTTGCACGCTGGAACTCTATTTGCGATCATGCTAATCTATGGGAAAAAATTCTTAAATATCCTGTTAGAAGGGATAAAAGACTTAAAACAAGGGATGATAAAGGATTCCCTTATTTCTAAAATCATCATAGCCACCTGCCCCGCAGCAATATTCGGGTATCTATGCAAAGATTTCATCGAGGGGTATTTAAGAACTCCCTACATAACGGCCTTTATGCTCTTCGCTGTCTCCATTTTAATGATTATATCTGAAAGAATAAATATCAATAAAGGAGAGATATCATATCAGGTTGCCCTCCTGATAGGTGTTGCCCAGGCAATTGCCCTCATTCCCGGAACTTCAAGGAGCGGGATTACAATAACCTTGGGGATACTTTTAGGGCTAAAAAGGACTCAAGCGGTAGATTTCTCTTTTCTTTTATCAATACCGATCATCTTCGGTACATGCTTATACGAATTAAAACATCTCCATTATCAAAGTGACAGTATCGGGGTATACGTAATTGGGGTGGCATCGGCCTTTTTCTTTGGTGCTTTGAGCCTGAAATTTCTTATAGGGTATCTCAAAAAACATTCACTTGATATTTTTGCCTATTATAGGATTGGAATAGCCCTTCTCATCCTTCTTTTTTCCAAATATTGAATGTACAACATAACTGAAAAATCTTATAATGTGATTCCTCATTAGATATAGGCCAACGGTCAGGATAATACTGATTATCAACAATGTGAAGAACGCCTGATATTTCCCCTGCTTCACGGCATTACCCTGGAATGTAAGTATCAGGGTGCCGGGCAACCTTCCAAAGACATTCATAAGAACAAAATCTACCCATCTCATATGTGTGAGGCCAAGAAGATAGCACATTGAATCCTTGGGAAACCCTGGTATGAGAAATAGTACAAAGGCAATATACAGACCTTTATGGGTAATGAAAAAATTGAACTTATCTATATATTCCTGTTTTACTACCTTCTCTACTATTTTCATACCAAAGACCCTTGCTAAACTAAACGCAAGGATCGAACCTATTGTCAGCCCCAATGTGGAAAGGATTGTCCCCAATACCTTCCCAAATAAGAGACCCCCCACAAAACCTGTAACCTCACCTGGGACAGGCGCACATACAACCTGAAAGACTTGAAAAAGGACAAAGATAAAGGCAGCAAAAGTACCGAATGAAGAGATGAATGCTTCCAGCCTCTTATAGTTCAGGAAATATCTATAATAGATGATTATCTCCCTCCAGGCCCCTTCATGATACACATAAAAGATTAAAAGGATGAGGGCAAGCATTGATAAACCGAGAATTACCCTGAAAAATAAAGAGAGGGAACTGGATTTAAATATAGAATTGTTTTTCAAGTCTGAACTGTTACTGTTCTTAGAACTTCATCAACACTGGTTAGACCTGTCTCGAGAAGAACGACACAATAGTCTTTCAGCGTCTTCATGCCACCCTCAATAGCTGCCTGTCTTATTATCTGCGTATCACTTCCCTCTGCCACCAGGTGCCTGACCGCCTCATTGACCATAAGAACCTCATACACTCCCACCCTGCCCTTATAACCTGTCATACCACAGACATCACATCCCTTGCCCTTGTATAACTCTATCCCCTCTTTTAGTCCAAGGTATTTGCATATTACGCTATCCGGTACATATTTTTCTTTACAATTCGTGCATACCCTCCTTACAAGCCTCTGTGCAACAACACCAATAATAGATGTGGAGACAAGAAATGGTTCTATTCCCATCTCCATCAGCCTCATAAAGGTGCTTGGTGCATCATTGGCATGAAGGGTTGTAAAGACAAGATGGCCCGTAAGCGCCGCCTCTACTGCGATTTTCGCTGTTTCCTGATCCCTTGTTTCTCCAACAAGTATGATATCAGGGTCCTGCCTCAAGAAGGCCCTCAATACCCGCGCAAAATTAAGCCCTATATCGGGATTCACCTGTACCTGGTTGATACCTGCAAGGTCATACTCGATTGGATCCTCTACCGTCGATATATTGACATCGATACTATTTATCTCAGCAAGGGCGCTATACAGGGTAGTACTTTTTCCGGAACCGGTAGGCCCTGTAACATATATAATCCCGTAAGGCTTCTTTATCATTTCCCTGACAAGCTCCAGGGTGGGCAGGTGGGATACTAATTTATCCAGCCCGAGCATTGTATTGCTCTTGTCGAGTATCCTTGAGCAGATCTTCTCACCAAATTTTGTGGGTACTGTTGAAACCCTGAAATCTATCGATTTATTTGCCAATCTCATAGTAATTCTACCATCCTGTGGCATTCTCCTCTCAGTGATATCAAGCTTAGAGATAATCTTGATCCTGCTTGTGAGTGGGAGCTGAATCTTCTTTGGTAATACCATTTCCTCCCTGAGAACCCCATCTATACGGTAACGTACTCTAAACCCTTTTTCCATTGGTTCTAAATGGATGTCGCTTGCACCCTTCTTTAACGCCACTGCAATGATATTGTTTGCAAGCCTTATAATGGGTGCGCCCTCTGCCTCTCTCGCCAGGTCTGTTACCCCGAGTTCTTCTTCACTAGCTTCGTCAAACTGAGCATCCTTCATTATGTCAGATTGAATGTGATCCATAGAATTGAGGAGGGTCTCTATATTCACATCCGCCCTACCATCCTCCTCGCTCTTAAAAATCTCTTGATAGTCTTTTTCCATAAACCTTTTGAAATCATCACCTGCAACAACAACAGGGTCAATCGCTACCCCTTTTATAAACTTTCTCGCCTCGTCAAGGGCCAAAAGGTCATGGGGATTTACCATGGCAAGGGTCAGGGTCTGATTTGAATATGCGACAGGCAGCATCTTATATCTCATGATAAGTTGTTGAGGGATAAGAGATAATACATCCGCATCCAATTTCAGTTTGGAAAGGGATACCATTCCTATCCCTTTCTGGGCATTCATCTCCTCTATCCTCTCTGCAACGATCTTGTTTAAGGACATGGAGATTGAAGGATGTTCGCGAAGAAGAGACTCAAAGTCATGTTTTTCCAATACAAAAACTTCTGTCGCCTGGTTTGCAAGGACCGTAGCCGATCTCGGTTTACCAGTTAAAAGTGCCATCTCACCAAAGCATGCACCGCTATCCAGTGTGGCAATGGTAAAATCCACCCCAAGGGAAGCCTCCCTCTTTTTTACCTCCACCTTGCCATTCTTTATGATAAACATGGAATCGCCGGATGCACCCTCTCGCACAATAGCGGTGTTGGGAGGATATATCCTTTCCTTCAGCCTGTTCGCAAACTCCTGAAGTTCATCCTCACTGAGATCCTTGAACAGTTCTGTATTTTTCAAGCACGCAATTCTATTCGTGCTGTCACTCATCTTCCAAACCTCCTGTTTCTGTGTTGATAGCTTCGAATAGCCCTTAAAAAGTCTATCTTCCTGAAAACAGGCCACAAAGCATCGCAGAAATAAAATTCGCTGTATGCGCTCTGCCACAGAAGAAACCCGCTTAAACGTATTTCACCGCTTGTCCTGATTATCAGGTCAGGATCGGGCATACCACACGTATACAGATGGCTTGTTATATCATCTGTGGTTATATCATTCGCCAGCTCCCCCGGCATGCCTGTCTTTTTTTCTTTAATAGCCTGCCTCACTGCTTCTACAATTTCTTCCCTTCCACCATAACCTATAGCTATGTTTAAAATGTGGTCTTCATAATCCTTCGTAGACTCCTCAGATTTCTTTATGATCTCCTTCAACCCTTCAGGTAATATTTCAAGATTTCCCAATGTCCTTATCTTGAATCTATATTTCTTTATTATTGGATTCTCTGAAAGTTCCTCAATCTTTTCTTTTATAACCTGAAGGAGGGCATCAATCTCTCCCTTGCCTCTCTGTATATTGTCAGTAGAAAGAACCCAAATCGTTACAATCTTTACACCAAATTCAGCACACCATTTTAGCACATCATCGAGTTTTTTTGCACCTTCCTTGTGGCCCATAGTGGCATCATCAAAACCCATTTCCTTCGCATATCTCCTGTTGCCATCAAGGATCAGACCAACATGGGTAGGTATTGTTCCTTTCTTTACTTCCCTTTCAAGAAGCTTCTCATACGAGAAATACAAAAACCTTTTAACGAGCATACTAAATTATAATGTATATTTTGCAAAAAATTAACATTTATTTTAACTAAGTAGCTTTTAGCTGTCAGCATTCAGCAAAAAAGGGGTTGGCTTAGTTCCCATATTTATGCTCTGTTTTCCTGCTGATAGTTAATCTTGCCCTGCAGGACTGATTGCTGGTAGCTGTTATTTAATTCTGTAAAGGAGGTTTCGCTCTTGACGTTAAGGACTTTATCGCATCCTTCAATCCATCAATGGTAAGTTCAAACATGGGGAAAATCTTCCCTATGCTATCTACTGTATAATGGTCCCAATAATTTCTGTGTGTTGGATTCAACCAGACAGAATGTGGAAAATGCTCCTTTATTCTCAGGAGCCATTCTACGCCCGGTTTATCATTCGTAGAAAAGTAATCGATACAACCATTTACATCAAACAACTCAGAGAATGCCATCCTTGCATCTCCAACAATAAATACCTTGTAACCTTTATGAAAGTTTGAAAATAGCTTCTCCGTAGGCACCCTCTTGTAATTTGCTATATCTTCATAGACATCCTGGTATATACAATTGTGGAAGAAATAGTATTTAAAGTCTTTAAAATGTTCCATCTGTGATGCGGCAGAAAAGAGCCTTTCGCAGAGTTCTATGTACGGAAACATTGAGCCCCCTGTATCCATCAAAAGGATAATCCGCACCGTATTTTCTCTTGATCTATTAAAAACAAGCTCGATTTCACCACCTTCTTTGGCAGTCTTATCTATTGTCTCGTCAATGTCCAGCTCCTCTTCCGCGCCTTCCCTCTTAAGCTCCCTCAATTTCTTTAATGCTACCTTTGTTTGTCTCACATCAAGGATAATATCGTTCCTGTAATTCCTGAACCTTCTCTCTTCAGCAACCTTAGCTGCTGACTGCATCCATGACTCTCCACCCACCCTGATACCACCGGGATGGTATCCATATGCCCCAAAAGGGGATGTTCCACCTGTTCCAACCCATTTGCCTCCCCCATCGTGCCTCTCCTTTTGTTCCTTCAATCTTTCTCTGAACTGTCTCATCAATTCGTCCATATTATGGGTCTTTCTGAACTCCTCCAGCCTCTTTTGAAACTCTTCCATTTCTTCAGGGTTCAGCTTAGGAAGCCTTTGGAGTGGATTTTCAAGCCATTTAAGGACCTTATCCAGTTCAATGCCCTCTGTTTTAATACCACCAAAATATTCCTGGAATGCTAAATCAAACATATCATAGTATGCCTCGCTCTTTACAAGAAAGGCCCTTCCAACATAGTAGAGGTGATTCAGGCTTGATTGAAAATAACCGTTATACATGGCTTCGATGAAAGATACCCATTCCGTAACAGAAACAGGCACACCCTTCTTTCTTAAGAGATAGAAAAAATCAGTGAACATTAAAACCTTCTTTTCAAACCAAAACCACCATGGGAATTAGAGACTTTTATAAATCTGTCTGTGTCAAGCTCATTCTTCAGGAGGGTTCCCAGAAATGGTATTTCGGATGAGATTTTGTCGACGCTTATACCACCCAGGGCAAGGGCTTTTATCCAGTCGAGCAGTTCACTCGTGGATGGTTTTTTTCTGAGTCCATCAACTTCCCTTATCCAGTAAAACCTTTTTATTGCCTCTCTTACAAGCTTTGTTTCTATATCGGGGAAGTGGACCTTCACAATCCTTTCCATCATCTCTACATCAGGAAATTCAATATAATGGAATATACATCTCCTCAGAAAGGCATCGGGCAATTCCTTCTCTGCATTACTGGTAATCACCACAACTGGTCTATGCTTTGCTGCAACCTCTTCATCGAGCTCTGGTATATGGAAGGACATCTCGTCAAGCTCGTTGAGTAAGTCATTCGGGAATTCTATGTCCGCCTTATCTACCTCATCTATGAGCAGTACTACCTGCTCATCGCTTATGAATGACTGGCCTAATTTGCCAGGCTTTATATACTTTCTAATGTCTGAAATATCCTTATCCTTAAACCTCGCGTCATTTAGCCTCTGAACGGTATCATATACATAAAGACCGTCTCTTGCCTTTGTTGTAGATTTTATATTCCAGACGATAAGCCTCTTATTGAGCGCCGTCGCTATGCTGTGTGCAAGGAGTGTCTTACCAGTCCCTGGCTCACCTTTAATAACCAGAGGTTTACCTAAAGCAACCGAGACATTTACAATCTCCATGAGGGGTCTTGAAGCTATATAATCATCACTTCCCTTATATCCAAGAACAACATTGCCCATCCTTTAAGCCTCCTTAATTGTAAGTGAAAAATATCACTATACTATAAGTCCTTAATGGTCCATTGTCAACTTCAAACGATTATCACGTAATTGTTAAGAATGGGGAAAAAATGGTACACCTTCTGTAATGACTTAGAACGCGATAATTTTGCTTGACAAATAACTATGTTTTTTTTAAATTAAGATACTATGAATAGATTCATGATACCATCAAACTTTTATTACTTTTACTTTAGTAGTTTGCACCCGTGTACCTTTATGCTTTGAAAGAAGCAAAAAGCCATGGGTGCAGAACCCATGGCTTTTTTATTATAAAGCCATGGCGATAAACCCATGGCTTTTTTTATTATTGAGGAGGGGTAAATGATTATTTCAAAAAAAATGAAGAAGCTGATACTCGATCAGGAAGGATGGACAAGAAAGATGTTCGAGGAAGGCTTAAGAATGAAAAAAACCTTTGGGGAAGACAGGGTCTATGACTTCTCGCTCGGTAATCCCGATGTTGAGCCTCCTCCAGCAGTACTGAAAGCGCTCGTTGATATGCTCATGGACAGAACACCTGGAATGCACAGGTATATGGAAAACAACGGGTACGAGAGCGTGAGGAAAGAAATCGCAGAATACCTGAAAACATATTACGGCCTCCATTTCACCAGCAAACACGTCTTTATGTCGGTAGGTTGTGCCGGCGGTATCAATGTTCTTCTCAAGGCCATGTTAAACAGAGGGGACGAGGTGATTGTGCCAAAACCCTTCTTCTGGGAGTTTAAGAATTATATCGAGAACTACGGGGGTGTGGTAAGATTCGTTGACACAAAGGAAGATTTTCAGCTTGATATTGAAAAGATTAAAGAGGCAATAAACCATAAAACAAAGGCAGTCCTTTTAAACAGCCCAAACAACCCAACAGGGATTGTATACAGCGAAAAGAATCTGAAAGAACTGGCAGGTTTGCTGTACAATGAAAGAAAAGATGGTAAAGAAATTTATATAATATCCGATGATGCATACAAGAAACTTGTGTACAATAATATTACATTACCGAATCTCTTCACGATATATGATCTTGTCATCTCCGTTACATCCCACTCAAAAGACCTCGCCCTTCCGGGTGAGAGAATAGGTTACATTGCGATATCGCCCAATATCAAAGAGATCGACCTCCTTGTCTCGGGTCTCATCATATCTGTGAGGGCACTCGGTTTCGTCAATGCCCCCGCCCTATTTCAGAGAGTTGCAGGTAAGTTTCAGGATAACTCCGTGAACATCAAAGACTATCAGGAGAAAAGGGACCTTATGTACAATACGCTCATTGAGGCTGAATTCGAATGTGTAAAACCCATGGGGGCATTTTATATGTTTCCAAAATCACCCATCAAGAACGAACTCGAATTTGTAATGCAGCTGCAAAGGGAAGAGAGAATCCTTGTAGTTCCTGGCAGGGGCTTTGGCAAGAGCGGCTATTTCAGGATTGCATACTGCGTCCCTATAGGGAAAATATATGGCGCCATCGATGGATTCAAAAAAATAGGGGAAAGATTTATAAAAAAGGGGTAGGTCATGGCTATATCGAAAAAGATTGCTGAATCAATGAAAAGTTCTTCATGGATAAGGGCTATGTTTGAAGTAGGGGAAGGGTTAAAAAGGTTGTATGGGGAAGAAAATATATTTGATTTTACCCTTGGCAATCCCGTTATAGAGCCACCCGAAGCCCTGAAAAGGGAGCTTATAAGGATAGTATCATCAAATGTGAAAGGGATGCACAGATATATGTCAAACAGCGGGTATGAAGAGGTAAGGGAAGAGATATCAAAATTTCACAAAGAAAATACAGGTCTTGCCTTTACAAAAGACCATATTATCATGACAGTGGGGTCGGCAGGTGGTATTAATGTTGTTTTAAAGGCCCTTCTTGACCCGGGGGATGAGGTAATAGTGCCATGTCCGTTCTTTATAGAATTTAAGTTCTATATTGAAAACCATGGTGGCTTGATGAGGCTTGTGAATACAAGGGAAGACTTTCATCTTGATATTGATAATATAGAGAAGGCAATCAATAAAAAGACCAAGGCAATTATAATAAACTCCCCACATAATCCAACAGGCATTGTCTACAACGAGAAGGAGCTCGAAGAGCTTGCATCATTGCTTATGGAAAAAAGGAAAAAGGGGCAAAGGATATTTATTATTTCCGATGAGGCATATAAAAAAATCATATATGATGGCATTGCGTTCCCCAATCTCTTTCATATCTATGAAGATACTATCGTAATCATATCCCATTCAAAGGACCTTGCGCTACCAGGCGAAAGAATAGGGTACATCGCCATATCTCCACTCATTAAAAATGCCCAGGCACTCATTGATGCCGCAATATTCGCCAATAGAACCCTTGGTTTTATAAATGCCCCGGCTATCATGCAGAGGCTTGTGGGGAAGTTTCAAAAAAACAGTGTAGATATTATGGATTATCAAAAAAGGAGGGATACTATTTATGACATCCTGATAGAATCAGGCTTTGAAGTCATGAAACCGATGGGTGCCTTCTATATCTTCCCCAAATCCCCGATCCCCGATGATATAAAGTTCGTGAGAACCTTACAAAAACACCATATACTTGCTGTTCCTGGGGTGGGCTTTGGGAAACAGGGTTATTTTAGATTAGCCTATTGTGTTGACCTCGATACGATAGAGCGCTCAAGAAAATATTTTAACGAGGTCGGGAATGCCGTGAAACGTGAATCGTAATTAGTAAATGGTGAGTGGGAAGTGGTTTAATGTTGATGGCTGAACGCTGATTGTTGATAGCTGACTGATAAAAGCTGAACGCTAAGAAGCTCTACTGAGTATAGCCTCTGTGTCAATATGCCTAAAAAAGGTATCAGCAAGAAGCTCTCTATCCATGCTCCCCTTCAATAAATCCTTTGTATAAGGGAAAATACCAAGGATTGGAACATTCAGATACCTTCTTAAAACTTCAGGATTCGTTTTTGCCGCTAAATTGCCCGTTCCGTCAGTATCGTTCAAAATCACCCCAACAACACTTATCCCTATAGACTGTAAACAGTTACAGGTTAAAAGGGTATGATTTATCGTGCCTAAACCCAGCCTTGATACTACTATGGTTGGCGCATCCCACCTTTTTATCAGGTCGGCGAAAAAAAATCCTTTTTTTATCGGCACAAGAACACCACCTGCCCCTTCTATAATTACAATGTCATGATTTTTCAGAATATTTTTGTAAATCCCATCAATGATTTCTATGTCTATCTTGACATGCTCAAGCATTGAAGCAACCTCAGGTGCAAGGGGGGCTTCGAAGGTATAGGGGCTTATATTATCAAGGTCGTCACTACTACCTGATGCCTCTCTTAAACATATCGCATCCCATGGAAGCAGGTCTTTATTCCTTTTTGAAAGCCCGCTCTCAAAAGGCTTCATGACACCAACATCCATCCTTTTTCTAAGAGACAAAAATGCTGACAACCCGGCCGATATAACGGTCTTACCAACCCCGGTATCGGTTCCGGTTATGAAAAGTGCTCTCACTACCGTACAATTGAGGAAAGAAGAATTGCAAAACCTATAAAAAGACAGGCACAAATAATAGAAAGGCCTATGTTGCCCTCATCTGCGATCTTTTTCTCAAAATCTGTCGAAAAGATTGCCCCCACTATTTTCAGGGACACAAGAACTATTACCATATAAATGGAAGAGTAAACAAACATCTCTATAATATTTCCCAGCATCTTCCACATTTTGACCTCTCAATTTGAAAGATAATACACGAGATTATCAAGGGCTGCTGTAAAAAAGATGTTTCTAAGCTTAATCTGTTTAGGGACTGTAACCGGTGATGGGGAAAAGTTTAAAATCCCTTTTACATTGGCCTCCACAAGTAAGTTTGCGACCTTCTGCGCTTCTTGCGGAGGGACTGTAATAATCCCTATTTCTATATTTCTTACCTTTACTACTTCTTTTAACGTGTCTATATGGAGTATTTCTATATGCCTTCCCATCCTCTCAGAGATACGTCCTATCACACTTACAGGATCAATATCAAATGCCGCTACTATCTTATATTTTTGTTTTAAAAAGTCCTTGTACACCAAAAGGGCACTCCCCATATTCCCGATACCCACCACTGCAATCCTCCACACCCTGTTTATGCCAAGTATTTCCTTTATGTGGAATTTAAGTTCTTTCACATTGTAACCCATGCCTCTTATGCCAAATTCACCAAAATATGCAAAATCTTTTCTTACCTGAGCTGCGTTGACATTACATATTGTTGCAATGAGGGCACTGGATGCCACCTTTTCATTCTTTGATTCAAGGTCCCCAAGACACTTTAAGTAGTTTGATAACCTCC
Organism: Pseudomonadota bacterium; assembly: GCA_026388215.1. NCBI lineage: Bacteria > Pseudomonadati > Pseudomonadota > Pseudomonadota bacterium. The sequence goes on from JAPLKF010000034.1 coordinate 18,983, forward strand.
TTATCGTTGCCTCAGGAATTTTTGAATACTTAGCCATTTTTCCACCCTTAGTATTGTATTTTTTTACTTTCTAACAATTTTTCACATGAATTGCAAGAGAAAAATTTAACAAGCCAATATTAGTTCATAGATCATGGCATGTCAATTACCAATAACCAAATTCCAATAACCAACCATATACAATTACCAATAACAAAATTACAGACTTAGAATTGGTGCTTGATTATTGAAAATCCATCAATTATACTGACCTGTTTGAGATATTTTGATCGCTGATGGGGGATGTTAAAACGTAAATGGTTGAGATGTTATAAGATTTTACGCTGCATCCATGATTTAACTGTAAAATTAAAACTTGACTATATGGGCAATGTAAGATTATATCATGACTAAATTTCACACCTACTACTAAATGATTTCAAATAAATGAATTATCGAGAATTACCAAATGAAACAGGGGATAACGTTCAAGCACAAAC
>JAPLKF010000035.1 GCA_026388215.1 Pseudomonadota bacterium
GACCTTCTTTTTTAGCTGCTTCCCGTTTTTCCACATATATTCTGAACAGAGTGCCTGGTTGGCAAAACTCATATCCATTACATCAGAAGGATGGCCTTCAGCACACGCAAGATTTACGAGTCTCCCTTCTCCTAAAAGAAAAATCTTTTTCCCGTTTGAAAGGGTATACTCATCGATGAATTCCCTTATTCTTTTTTTCTTCTTCTTCATCGATTCGAGGGCGCCTATATCAATCTCTACGTTGAAATGTCCTGAGTTGCCAATGATTGCCCCGTCCTTCATCTTCTTGAAATGCTCTGCCCTGAGGACATGTATATCACCGGTAGTGGTGATGAAGATATCACCGATTGGGGCGGCATGGCCCATGTCCATCACCTCAAAGCCATCCATGTGTGCCTCCAGTGCCCTTAAAGGATCGACTTCTGTAACAATCACATGGGCACCAAGTCCTTTTGCCCTCATTGCAACCCCCTTACCGCACCACCCATAACCCGATAGCACAAATGTTGCGCCTGCAAAAAGTACATTTGTTGCCCTGAGAATCCCATCGATCGTGCTCTGGCCTGTTCCATACCTGTTGTCAAACATGTGTTTTGAGAGTGCATCGTTTACCGCTATGATTGGAAAGCATAGCACACCCTCCTTCTCCATACTCTTTAGCCTTATAACGCCTGTGGTTGTCTCCTCGGACCCACCGATTATGCCCCTCACAAGCTCCTTTTTCTTTTTTTCATTGAGGGTCTTTAACCAGCGCTTTATCGTTCCGTGCAAGGCTTCATACCTTTTAAGGGCAATCATATGCAAGGCGCCGACCAGGTCCGCACCATCATCCATTGTGATGTTCGGCATAAAGGCAAGGGCCTTCATGATGTGTGTGTAATACTGGTTATCATTTTCTCCCTTTATCGAGAAAGTCGGGATTTCTAAATGCTTTACGATAGCAGCTGCAACGTCATCCTGTGTGCTTAACGGATTTGATGCACACAGTGCAACCCCCGCCCCGCCTTCTTTCAGGGTTCTCACGAGGTTCGCTGTCTCTGTGGTAACATGGAGACAGCATGAAATCCTTACGCCTTTAAGAGGTTTTTCTTTTTTAAACCTCTCCCTTATTTTTCTCAGTACAGGCATCCTTCGTTCTGCCCATTCGATCTTTTCATAGCCCTGATCTGCTAAACTCAGGTCCTTTACATCATAATCCATACTGTCCTCCGTAATAAGCTTTTAGCAGTCAGCAATCAGCTTTCAGCAAAAGAATTGTAGGAATATCTGTCTTTTCTATTTTCGCTGATAGCTTATAGCTGAAAGATAGTGGCTACATTAAATGCCTGCTTTCCTTCTGATTTCTTCCACCATATCGAGCTTTTCCCAGGTGAATTCCGGTTCGTTCCTTCCAAAATGGCCGCAGAAAGCTGTTTTTTTGAATATGGGCCTCAAGAGGTCGAGTCTCTCAATAATCTTTCTCGGTCTCAGATCGAACAATTCATTCACAATTTCTGCTATCCTATCCGGACTTATCCTGGAGGTTCCATGGCTGTTGATCATCACAGAAACCGGCTTCGCAACCCCTATTGTATAGGCTATCTGCAATTCAAGCTTGTCGGCAAGACCGGCAGCAACAAGGTTTTTTGCAATATATCGGGCCATGTAAGAAGAACTCCTGTCTACTTTAGAAGGGTCTTTACCGGAGAAGGCGCCACCCCCGTGTCTTGCCTGACCACCATAGGTATCAACAATAATCTTTCTCCCTGTCATACCGCAATCCGCTTTGGGTCCTCCTACAACAAACCTGCCGGTCGAGTTTATGTATATCTTTGTATTGTCATCCATCATCTCCAGGGGTATCACCTTTTTAATCACCTCTTCAATGATACCTTCTCTTAAGGTATTGTATGTGACATCAGGGTTATGCTGGGCAGCGATTACGACAGCATCGACCCGCTGGGGCGTCCCGTCTATGTACTCGACTGTTACCTGGCTCTTTCCGTCAGGTCTCAAGAAGTTAAGGATATTCTGTTTCCTCACCTCGGACAGTCTTTTCACAAGCTTATGGGCAAATGCAATGGTCATTGGCATAAATTCGGCAGTTTCATTGCACGCAAAACCGACCATTAAACCCTGGTCGCCTGCACCCTGTTCATGGCTCTCGGATTCATTCACACCCAATGCTATATCCTGGGATTGTTCATCTATGGATGTTATTACAGCGCAGGTTTCCCAATCAAAACCCATGGATGAGTTGTTATATCCAATCTCCTTCACTGTATCCCTCACGATCCCGGGAATGTGAACATAACAATCAGTTGTTATCTCGCCACCAACAAAAACAAGCCCTGTTGTGACAAGTGTTTCGCATGCTACCCTGCACCTCTTATCCTGTTCAATGATCGCATCAAGTATTGCATCTGAAATCTGGTCTGCAACCTTATCCGGATGCCCTTCTGCGACAGATTCTGATGTAAAAAGAAATCTACTCATTCCCATTCCTCTACCTCCTTGGTTTATTAAAAGGGTTCAAGGATTCAGCCGCTTGAAACCTATTCTTCATAACTTTTTATAAAATCTCCTGGAAATAACCTCGCCATCTCATTTCTCAGTATGTACTCCCCTTCCTTTGCCGAATCTGTTCTCAATACCTCCTCCAGCAGCTCCTTACAATAACTATGCTCAAGCCCTCGTATAACCTTTTTTACCCTCGGTATAGAATAGGGGTTCATGCTCAATTCATCAAGATCCAATCCTAAGAGTATTGGAACGTAAAGTGGTTCACCCGCCATTTCTCCACATAACGCAACTTCAATTTTATTTGCATGGGCATTCATAACCGTCCCCTTTATCATCCTGAGTACTGCCGGGTGTAATGGTTCGTATAAGTAAGAAACATACTCATTGACCCTATCAATTGCGAGGGTATATTGTATCAGGTCATTAGTCCCGATGCTAAAGAAATCCACTTCCTGGGCGAGCAGGTCACTTATCATACATGTGGAGGGCACCTCTATCATAATACCAACTTTTATATCTTTGTTGTATGCAACCTTCTTGTGGCTTAATTCTTCCATGCACTCTTTTAGCACTGCCTTTGCTTTTCTCACCTCATCTATGCCTGAAACCATGGGGAATAGTACCCTTAGAGGCCCATAAGCACTTGCCCTTAAAATCCCCATAAGTTGTGATTTGAATAACCCCATCTCTTTTATACATAACCTTATAGCCCTTAAACCCATGGCCGGATTCATCTCTTTTGGCACCTCAATATCAGATACAAATTTGTCCCCGCCTATATCTAAAGTCCTTATTGTGATATATTCTAATAATTTGTTTTCTGCGAGTTTTCTGTATATATGATAATGGTCCATCTCTGTAGGCAGGGTCTTTTTTGACAGGTAAATATACTCTGTCCTGTAAAGACCTATTCCAAGGGCGCCATATCTCTCTACAATGTCAATCTCGGCAAGGAGCTCTATATTTGCCCCGACTTTAAGCTTGAAGCCATCCCTGGTCTCTGGTTTTAATTTTGCTATCCTCAAAAATTCCCTTTTTTGGCTCCTCAAGTGTTGCTGTTTTGCAATATAATCTTTTTGAACCTCCTGAGTGGGGTTTATGATAACAACCCCTTCATCACCGTCTATGATTATTTTGTCGTTGTTCTTGATCAGGCTTGTGATGTTGCCTGTACCCACAACCGCTGGAATCTCAAGTGCCCTTGCGACGATAGAGGTATGGGATGTTCTTCCACCCATATCAGTTGCAAACCCCGATATTTTGTTGAGATTTAACTGGATGGTGTCTGCAGGGGACAAATCGTGGGCAACTATGATCGCCTTCTCCTTCATGCCCTTGCTACTTATGTCTGACCTTTTCCCTTTGACCAATATCCTTATGAGCCTTTCGTATATATACTTAATGTCCTGACCCCTTTCTCTTAAGTAAGGGTCTTCTACCTTGTCAAAACTCGCTAAAAATTTTGAGACAACGATATCAAGTGCCCACTCCACATTAATTTTCTCTTCTTTTATTGTATCGATTACAGCGTTGATAAAAAAATCATCCTGGAGCATGAGCATGTGGGTATCTATTATAAAGGCATGTCTTTTGATTTCATCGTCCAGTATGGTTTCTTTGATAATGTTTAATTCCTCTATGGCAGTCCTTATGGCATGTCGAAATTTGAGGACATCCTTTTCTATCTGTTCTTCCTTTATTGACCGTTTGTTTATAGGGATCTTGCCCCTCTCCAGCAGATAGACCCTACCGGTCGTTATCCCGGATGAAACACCAGTACCTTTAAGAACTCTATTTACAAAGGTTTCTTCGTTCATTCTTCCTGGAACCCATCCTCAATCAATTTTCCGAGTTCATTAAATGCATCATTTTCATCATGACCGTCTACCTTTAGCATGACTTTACTGCCGAGAGGGCATGCGAGCATCAGGATGCCCATTATGCTTTTCCCGTTCACCCTTGTTCCGTCCTTCTCCATCCAGACATCAGCCTTAAACTCGTTTGCCTTTTTTACAAATGTTGCAGCAGCTCTTGCATGAAGACCCAGTCTGTTCCTGATAGTAAATATCCCTTCAACCATATGCTTTTATTCCTTTTTCCTTGTCTTTAGTACATCTGTTGCAAGATAAATGTTTTTCTGACCGTATTGGGTAATAAAATTGGCAAGTTCATCCAGGGATTTCCCCTCTCTGTATGTAGTAAGCTTTATTAACATGGGGAGGTTTACCCCTGTTACCACCTCAACCCCCCCTTCCTCTAAGAAAGAGAGGCTGATATTCGAAGGGGTACCCCCAAACATATCCGTCAAAATAAGAACCCCATCTCCTGAATTTACACCCTTTAATGCATGAACAACCTTATTTTTAAGCTTATCTACATCCTCATCTGGAAATATATCCACATATTCAAATTGTTTTTGTTTACCCACAATCAATTCGGTAGCTGCTACCATCTCCCTTGCAAGATTAAAATGAGCTATAACAATTATTCCTGTCATCTTCCCCTCCCTACCTGTCAATATCCCTGTGAAGCGTGGACACATTATAATTCATCATCGAAAACTGTCCTGCAAGTTCGCTCACAATAGATACCGATCTGTGTTTTCCTCCAGTACACCCAAAGCATATTGTAAGATAACTCTTACCCTCTTTTTCGTATAGGGGTATAAGGTAGACCAAAAAATCTAAGAGCAGATGAAAATATCCTTTATAAACCTCATTGGATTTTATATATTCCTTTACCTCATCGGAAAGACCTGTTTTTTCTTTCAATTCTTCGATGAAAAAGGGGTTGGGTAAAAACCTCACATCTAAAACCATATCTGCTTCCAGGGGTATTCCATAGGCGTATCCAAAAGACATAAGGTTTATCTTCATTCTTTTCTCATCCTGGCTGTATGTATTCAACACAAAACGCCTTAGTTCATGTGGGGTAAACTGTGAAGTATCAATTATTTTATCTGCGATGTTTCTAATCCATTTTACAAGTTCTCTCTCTTCCTTGAGCGCATCCTTGATGTTGGAGGCATTATATAATGGATGGGACCTCCTTGTTTCTCGAAATCTTTTGAGTAATATATCATCAGGGCTTTCAAGAAATATCAGCTCTGCTCCATATTTATCTTTTATGTTTTTTAATATTTCCTTCCCTTCATCAAAAAACTCCCTTTCTCTGACATCAACAACAAAGGCACACCTCATTATCTTGTCGCCTGTCAGTTTACATAATTCTAAAAACTTCTGCAGTAATATGAGAGGGAAATTATCTACACAGAAATAGCCGGCGTCTTCAAGGGCCCTCAGAAAAGTTGTCTTTCCAGAACCAGAAATGCCGCTCAAGATCATTGCCTTCATATATTCGATTTACCTTCCATAGATTTCAACATTCTTTCTTCCAGATTTTTTGCTGTATATATGCCCTGTTTTTTTAAAATGTAGTTCCTGCATGCAAGTTCTATTATTGCAGATACATTTTTCCCCGAGCTTATTGGAACCTGCACCAGCGGTAAATCAATGCCGAGGAGTCTGTACCTTTCTTCTTTTAAACCAACCCTTTCGTACTCTAACTTGTCATCCCAATCCATAAGTTCTACAACAAGGTCTATCTTCTTTTTATCACTCACAGCAGAAACTCCAAAGAGATATCCTATATCAACAATGCCTATCCCTCTTATTTCCAACAAGTTTTTTATCATCTCGGGGGATTCCCCGTACAGATCAATAGCCCCCATCTTTTTCACATGTACCACATCGTCAACAACAAGTCTGTGGCCACGCATAATCAGTTCAAGGGCATTCTCACTTTTACCGATACCGGGTCTGCCTATTATCAATACCCCCAATCCCATAATATCCATCAGCACCCCGTGTACGGTAGTAGATGGTGCGAGTTCTTCCTCGAGAAGCTTTGTAATCCTTTCAATAAAGACAGAGGTAATGAGTTTAGTTCGGAGCATCGGTATACCCTTTTCTTCTGTCTCAATGAGAAAATAGTCCGGCACTTTAAGGTTTCGTGTTACAATAAAGCAGACTACATCATGCCTGCAAAGTTCCTTTATTATTCTTTTACTTTCTGCCTCTGGCTGGGACCTCAGGTAGGTAATCTCATTGTTTCCGAGGATCTGGACCCTGTGGGGATGGAGGTAAACCATATGACCTGTAATTACAAGCCCAAGCTTTTGTATCCTTGGATTATATATTTTTCTTGAAAGACCCTTCAAACCAGAAATGGCTTCTAATTCTAATCCGTATACTTTATTATCTTTAAGTTCTTTTACTGTTATCCCCTTCATCTTTGAATTGTGAATTGTGAATTGTGAATTGCGAATATTGAAGTTCCGAAATTCGAAAGCTTCAACCCCGCTGGAAGCGGGGCAATTCGAAATTCGAAATTACTTGACGTGGTTATTATTTGCATTAAAGTCTTCTATCCTCTTCCACGACATTCGTGTATATATCATGGGCATCTGTAAGGTCGATGAGCCTTTTTCTAAAAGATGGGTCTCTTAAGATCTTTGAGATTCGGGATAACATTTTGAGATGCAGACTTGCTGAATCCTCAGGCGCAAGGAGTAAGAAAAAGATATGTACAGGCTTTCGGTCCACTGCATCAAAATCCACGCCGTCTTTTGACCTTCCAAAGGCACATACAATGTTATGTATACCCTTCATCTTTCCATGGGGTATGGCAACTCCATCACCAATGCCTGTACTCCCAAGCTTTTCTCGCTCTAAGATCACATTAACCGCCTTTTCAATGTTGTGAATCAGATTTGCCTTTTTTAATACATCAACAAGCTCAAAAAGGGTCTCCCCTTTTGTTTTACCTTTTATATCAGCAACAACACATGACTCTTTTAATATCTCTTCTATCCTCATGGTGCCTTTCCTACTGTTTCAATTAAACTAAAATTGCCATCCTTCCTTCTGTAGATCACACATACATTATCCCTTTCCCTGTCACGAAATATTATAAAACTATCTCCTGAAGCTTCAAGTTGCATGATAGCCTCTTCAGGGTCCATGGGTTTTGCATCTATGGTTTTTGTTATAATAATTTTTGAACTCCCCTCCTCCCCGATAGAGGAAGTACGTTTTGGTTTTCCTTCCCTATATTTTTTTAGCTTGTCCCTGTATCTCGTTAATCTCCTTTCAAGCTTGTCAAGGATTTTATCAATGGCTGCATGCATGTCATCCATTACTTCGTGGGCATTTATCACTACACCGTTTAAAGTACAAATTACATCTACTCTATGCCTGTATTTTCTTTCGAGTGAAAGCACTACATGGACATCAAGTGGCATTTCCACATATCTCTGTAATCTCGTGATCTTTTCTTCTACATAGCTTTTTATATTCTCATCTGGATCTATATGTCTGAAACTTATCGTGATATCCATGATGCCTCCGCTCATAAAAATAAGGTTGGTAGATACCCAACCCCTGATACAAAGTTAACAGATATCAGGCTCTATGTCAAACCAATTCAATCCAGCGCTTTTCTCTCTCTTGAGGAGCTTATGTTAAGTAACTCTCTGTATTTTGCTATTGTTCTCCGTGCAATTTTTATATTCTGTTTCTCTTTCAACAAGGGAACAATCTCGTCGTCTGTCACAGGGTTCCTTTTGTCTTCACCCTCTATGATCTCTGTTATGAGGTTCATTACGACATTTGTGGAAAGGGAATTTCCATCTTCTTTGCTGATTCCTGTGGGGAAAAAGAACTTCATTTCAAAAATGCCGTGTGGGGTACTCATATACTTATTTGTGGTTACACGGCTTATGGTGGACTCATGAACGCCTATGTCTTGTGCAACATCTTTGAGTATAAGGGGTTTTAAAAACTTTATGCCTTTCTCGAAGAATTCAAGCTGACATTGTACTAAGCTCTTTGAAGTTAGATATAATGTTCGCTGCCTCTGTCGTATGCTTTTTATAAACCATTCTGCCTGTTTGATCTTATTCTTAATATATCTTTTTGTGTCCAGGTTTACGCTTTTACCTGTATAAAGCTCAATATAATATCTATTCATCCTGAGTTCAGGGATTTCTTCATCGTTTAAAAACACTTCGAATCCGTCATCTTTCTTCACCACATAAACATCAGGGACTACATAGGAGGTATATTCATCTCCATAGTTTTTCCCTGGTTTTGGATCAAAACCCTTTATTTTTACAAAAACCTCTTTTATTTTCTCCAGTGGGTATCCTGTTTTTTTTGCAATTTCTTTTAAATTATTTTTTTGAAAAAGCTCAAGGTGTGAAGTAATTATTTGCTCGAAGATCGGGTCCTTTTCCCCTCTCATTTCATATTGAATAAGGATACACTCTTTTAGGTCTCGAGCACCAACTCCTGGTGGATCCAGTTTCTGGATTTTTTTAAGGACAGCTTCTAAAGACTCTGCAGTAATGTCCGATACCCTTGAAATCTCTGAAATTGGGTAGGCTAAGTACCCGTTGTCATCTATATTTTCTATTATCCATTCTGCGACAATCCTGTCGTTTGAGTCAAAGTCTGCAAGACCTACCTGCCACCTTATGTAATCTCTCAGATTATTTGTCTTTTTTGCTACATTTTCATAATCTGGATACTCCTTTTCCTCTCTGCCTCCAAATTCCTCGGAGGGAGAGAATCTCTCCAGCCATTCTTCCACCTCATCCTTTTCTTCTACAGGTTCTTCTGTAGTTTCCTTTTCCTCTGCCGGTTCTTCTCCAGTTCCCTTCTCTTCTGCCTCTTCTAATATAGGGTTTTCCTTTAATTCCTGTTCAATAGCCTCAATTAATTCCAATTGCGATAGCTGTAAAAGTTTTATTGCCTGCTGGAGTTGCTGGGTGAGTACAAGTGAAAGCTTTTGAGTTTGCTTAAGTTCCAACATCGATGTAAAATTCCTCTCCTAAGTACACCTCTCTCACTATCTTATCCTTTGCCACCCCCTCAGGGGTTCCTTCAAGGAGAACCCTGCCGTTGTTTATTACATAAGCCCTGTCACATATAGGTAAGGAATCTCTCACGTTGTGGTCCGAAAGAAGTATACCGATCCCTCTCTTTTTAAGTCCATGTATTATCTTTTTCAAGTCAGAAACAGATATAGGATCTATACCAGAAAATGGTTCATCTAAGAGCATAAACCGGGGGGCAATCATTAAAGCCCTTGCTATTTCCAATCTTCTTCTCTCACCTCCGGAGAGCGAATCTGCACTATTTTGAGATAGCTGTTCCAGCTTGAATGCCTCAAGGAGCTCCAGGACCCTGTGCCCCATCATTTCTCTGTCCATGTCGTTAAACTCGAGGATCGACTTGAGATTATCCTCAACACTCATCTTTTTGAAAACGGAAGGTTCTTGTGGGAGATAGGTAATGCCCTTTCTTGCCCTCATAAACATCGGGAGGGCAGTAATATCCTCAGAACCAAGCAATATCTTCCCGTTGTCTGGCTTGATAAAGCCTATAATCATATAGAAAGTAGTTGTTTTACCTGCACCATTCGGTCCAAATAGTCCAACTATCTCGCCTGTATTTACATGTAAGTTAATCTCATCAACTACCTTCCTGGCATTGTAAGATTTGGATAAACTCTCGGTAAAAAGTTTTGAATGTTCTGTCATTATTTTTCCAACCTCATTTTTGGCTTGTCTATCGAAAACTTTCTGTTGGACAGGTTATATATAATTGGTTCGCCCTCCATCTCAACATTATCCTTGAAAATCTTTGGTGACTCTGTAAACACTATCTTGTCATCCTTAAAATGATATACCGCCTTTTCACTTTTCGCAATAGTCCCCTTTGAAATCAATCTCACCTTGCCCATGGCATCTACTCTTTCCATATCATTCCCCTTGCTAAAGATGTAAAGTTTGTCACAAAGGAGGTTCATATCTTCACCCTTCATTATAACCTTGCCTTCTAAAATGTATCGATTTTCTTTTAAAAGGTATACAAACTTATCGGATTCAAACTTGTACCTCCCCTTGTCAGTTTCTATAAAACCCGCTACATCCTTTCCAATTCTCACAATTTCTTCATTTGTATTAGCAGTGAGTCCTATACCCCTTAAGGTCAACTTACTACCCTTTATGTCCACCGGAGCGCTTGTGGAGGTAATACCTTTCTTGAAATCAAAATCCATGAATCTGCTTTTGAGCCTGTACTCGTTATAGATAATATCCACGTCTTCAACAACACCCTTTTCCTCGTCAGTGTTCATAGTGCCTTTTGTACCTTTAAAAAATACTGTAGCACCCTCCTTTGGCTTGTATTTTCCTTCAAGATCCTCCATTAACACTACAGGTTTATCGATAAATTTTCTCGCAATTTTTGCCTTTATTTCCCAATCTGTAACCCCCTTCTTTTCTCCAGAATACTTCACGTCTTTAAAAACAATTACACTTTTCGCTTCTTCTAATATGGGGAAGATTATTTTCTCAGGCTTCTTGAGAAAAAAGTATAGAGCCAGTAAAAGGCTTGATATTATAAATCCTGATGCAATATAAACAACAATCCCTCGGTTTTTCATCCATCCTCATACAATCTTTGCCTTCAAAAGGTCATGGATATGAATAATGCCTACAGGATACCTTTGTCCTTCTCTCTCTGTAACAAAAAGCGATGTTATAGAAAATTCTTCCATCTTTTTTAATGCATAGACGGCAAGGGCATCTTTTCTTATTACTTTTGGATTGACAGTCATCACATCCTTGGCCTTTTTTATCAACAAGTTGTCATATTTTTCAATCGCTCTCCTCAGGTCGCCATCGGTTATCACCCCTATAAGCTCTTCCTTTTTATTGAACACACCCGTCACACCCAATCTTTTTGAGGTGATTTCAAGAATGGCATGTTTCATGGATACGTCCTTTTGCACCCTTGGTAAGGCATCCCCTGTATGCATCAGGTCCTCTACCCTTAAGAGCAATTTCCTTCCTATTGTTCCGCCTGGATGGAGAGATGCAAAATCCTCTATTTTAAAATTTCTTTTCTCCATAAGGGCAACAGCAATTGCATCACCGAGTGCAAGCGTAGCGGTAGTACTTGATGTGGGAATCATATTGTAGGGGCATGCTTCATCTACCTTCACATTGAGGACTATATCCCCGTAGTTTGCGATTGTTGATCTTGTATTTCCGGTGATGACAATGGTTATTATGTCCATTCGCTTTATCCAGGGAAGTATTGTTATTATCTCTTCTGTTTCGCCACTATTGCTCACAACAACAAGCACATCACCCTTTTGAAGCATACCAAGGTCGCCGTGAAGTGAGTCAGCAGGGTGTAAAAAGAGAGCAGGGGTACCTACGCTTGAAAGGGTAGACGCTATTTTCTTGCATACGAGTCCGGATTTGCCTATCCCCATCAGTACAACCCGGCCCAAACATCCATGTATTATATCAACCACCCTGTCAAAATTATCATCAAGACCCTTCATTACATCAAGGATCGCTTCTGCCTCCTTTTTCAGGACTTCCCTTCCTATATCCCTGACCCCCGGCTTATTATTCATAGTGCTTCCTCTATCGTTTTTAGTGTCTTTAAAAGACGTGGCAGCTCATCGAGGGAAATAGAGTTTTCGCCATCGCACAAAGCCTTTGACGGGTCTTCATGTACTTCCATGAAAACCCCATCTACCCCTATAGCAATAGCAGCCTTGGCCAAGGGGAAAATAAATTCTCTTTCTCCACCAGAGCGATTAATCATCGCCCCGGGTTTTTGAACACTATGGGTAGCATCAAAGATCACGGGATATCCAAAACCCCTCATAATCGGTATAGCCCTGAAATCGTTCACAAGATTATTATACCCAAAGCATGTTCCCCTCTCTGTAATGAGGATCTTAGAATTTCCAGTAGATAAAACCTTGTCTATGGCGTGTTTTATTTCATAGGGGGATAAAAACTGCCCTTTTTTGATATTAACGGGTTTACCCGTCTTTCCACACGCCACAAGTATATCGGTCTGCCTTGATAATAGTGCCGGAACCTGTAATACATCCACTATTTTTGAGGCAATACCCGCCTCCTCTGCTGAGTGTATGTCAGTTAATACCAAAACCCCCACATCCTTTTTTACTTCGGAGAGTATCCTCAACCCTTCTTCCATGCCTTGCCCTCTATAACTGTTTATGGATGTTCTGTTTGCTTTATCATAGGATGATTTGAATATAAAAGGTATATTGAGGGCACCAGTCAATTTTGAGAGTTTTTCGGCTATCCTTAGGGTTATATCCCTTCCCTCAATAACACAAGGGCCACCAATAAATACGAAAGGTTTCCCTCCAATCTTTATGTTTCCTACCTTCACCTTTTTTTGCATTTTTGTCTTTCTTGCCTCTGTTTTAAAGATGCTTTGATGAATTCTCTGAAAAGGGGATGCGGGCTGAAAGGTTTTGATTTAAACTCTGGATGGAATTGGCATGCCAGAAACCACGGATGGTCTTTGAATTCAATGATCTCAACAAATGTTCCATCAGGAGAAATACCTGTGATGTTCATTCCACACTGCTCCAACTCTCCACGATAAGCCACATTGAATTCATATCTGTGTCTGTGTCTCTCGTGAATCAAATCCTGATTGTATGCTTTATGGGCAAGGCTTCCCTGTTTTAGTTTACAGGGATAAGCACCAAGCCTCATTGTGCCCCCTTTGTCTGAAAATTTATCCCTTTTCTGAGTCTTATTTTCCCTGTCTACCCATTCTTCAATAAGGTATATGACTGGACAGGGTGTGTTTTCGTCAAATTCTGTACTATGTGCCCCTTGAAGTTCTGTTAGGTGTCTTCCCATTTCAACAACAGCAAGTTGCATACCGAGGCATAAACCAAAAAAGGGGATCTTATTTTCCCTTGCATGCTGTATCGCATTAATCTTGCCCTCTATCCCTCTATCTCCAAAACCACCAGGCACAAGTATTCCATCTATACCATCAAATTGCGAAATTGCCCCCTTTTCTAACTCTTCTGAGTCTACATACCTTATATTTACCTTACAATTGTTTGCGATACCTCCGTGAACAAGGGCTTCATTGAGACTTTTGTATGAATCCTTCAGCCTCACATATTTGCCTACAACGGCTATTTCTACCTGTTTTTTAGGGTTTTTTATCACATCAACAATGCTTTCCCATTTTGAGAGGGCTGGTTTTCTCGACCATATATTGAGTAATTTTGTGATTTTTTCATCTAACCCTTCATTGTGGAATAAGAGTGGCACTTCGTATATTACATCTACATCCTTCGCAGTTATCACTGCATCTTTCTCCACATTACAGAAAAGTGCTATTTTATTTTTCAGTTCTTGAGACAAAAACTTTTCTGTTCTGCAGAGGAGAATATCTGGCTGAATTCCAATCTCCCTTAACTCCTTCACACTATGCTGGGTTGGTTTTGTTTTCATTTCATCGGCTGTCCTGATGAAGGGGACAAGTGTGAGATGGATGAACAACGTATTTTCTTTCCCTAATTCATTCCTTAATTGCCTTATCGCTTCAAGAAAAGGAAGGCTTTCAATATCACCGACTGTTCCTCCAATTTCCACGATCTTCACATCGATTCCATCGTCAACACTCAAAATCCTTCTCTTTATCTCATCGGTGATGTGCGGTATAACCTGAACAGTGCCCCCTAAGTATTCGCCTTTCCTCTCCCTTGATATAACGGTGTCGTATACCTGGCCCGTAGTAAAATTGCTTTTTTTTGAGCCAACAACATGTGTGAATCTTTCGTAGTGACCTAAATCCAGGTCTGTTTCTGCCCCATCGTCGGTGACAAATACCTCCCCGTGTTGAAAGGGGTTCATTGTGCCTGGATCAACATTGATATAGGGGTCAAGCTTTGATAATGCCACGGTAAGGCCTCTCGACTCAAGGAGTGCACCGATTGATGCTGAAGCAAGGCCCTTGCCAAGGGAAGAAACAACGCCGCCGGTCACAAATATGAACTTTTGTCTCATTGTTATTGTCCCCTTATGAAAAACTCAATCAACCCTTCACCGTCAAAAATCTTATCGCCTGCACGCTCATCGTATCCTGATTGGCATCCATTTTTTTTGTTCATTTTATCAAATATTGCAAAGGGGACCGGGCATGCATAGTGTGTTCTCATCGATATAGGGGTTGCATGGTCTGTAACAATCAAAAATCTTATATCTTCTTTCATACTTTCAAAGATTGCGCCCACAATTTTGCTATCAATACTCTCAATAGCCTTTATCTTTTCTTTAACATTGCCATTGTGAGAAGCTTCATCGGGCGCCTCAATATGAATATACACAATATCATGGTCCAGTAAGAGTTCAAGTGCCTTTTTAGATTTTGCTGTGTAGTCTGTATCTAAATAACCTGTAGCACCTTCAACATAAGGCGTATCAAACCCTATAAGACTACTTATGCCCTTTACCAGATCCACAGCAGCAACTGTTGCCCCTTTCATGTTATGCTTCTCTGCAAATAATGGAAAATACGATCTTTTCCCCTGTCCCCATAACCATATACTGTTCGCAGGGAGTTTCCCCATCATAATTCTCTTCCTGTTTACAGGATGGTCAGATAAGACCCGTTGAGAATTTCTCATCAACGATAAAATCTCGTCCGCTCCTTTACCCGCTGGAAGGTAAGGTGAAATCTCTTTTTCCATAATATTATGGGGGGGTGTTGATCTCATCTCATATATACCTTCCTTCCATAACATTATGTGCCTGTAACCCACACCGGTAAAAAAGTGGAATTCATCGCTTCCCAATGCCTTATTTAAATCTTCTATAATAATACTGGCTTCTTCTGTGGTTATATGTCCTCCGCTAAAATCTTCCATGATAACTTTATCAGGTAGAACTTGAAGATTTACGAGATTACATCTGAAGGCTACATCATTCTCGTCCATTTCAATGCCCATGCTGTAGGCTTCAAGAGGTGCCCTTCCTGTATAATATTTTGACGGATCATAACCAAATATGGATATACCGGCGACATCGCTTCCAGGAGGAAGGCCTTCCGGTATCGTCACCACTTTTCCACAAAACCCTTCTTTTGCCATCATATCCATGTAAGGTTTTTTTGCAACCATGAGCGGTGTTTTGCCGTGAAGTTCATTTAAAGGAAAATCCGCCATACCGTCTCCAATGATTACCACATACTTCATCTGACTGACCCCCATAGGAGTCTCTTGACTATGCCCCTTGGACCCTTTAATTTCCTCACAGATTTCCTTCCTCAATCCTTATATATACACTCCCACCCCTTATAAATGGTAGCCTGTCTATCTCCGACTTTGCTTTTTTTAGGTTTTTCTCGATTGCCTCGTGGGTGAGCATTACTATTGGCACATAGCCGTTTTCTTTTCTGCCTTTCTGGGTAACTGCGGAGATGCTGATCTTGTAGTTTGCCAATATACCTGAAATTTTTGACAGCACACCTGGTCTATCCTGTGCAGCAAATCTCATGTAGTAGGGGACAGAAGATTCTTCGCCCCCTCTTACCCTTTTCTCACCTATGTATACAGGAATCTTTATCCGTGGAGCCTTAACCTTAATCCTGAGCGCCATATCCACTATGTCACTCACCACTGCGCTGCCTGTAGGGTCACTGCCTGCTCCCCTTCCATAATAGAGGTTGGGGCCAATCCTGTCTCCCACCACATAAGTAGCGTTGTATACGCCATTCACATTACTCATCGGATGGGTTATAGGTATCATTGCGGGTCCAACCCTTGCCTCTATCATGCCTTTTTCTTCCTTTGCTACTGCAAGGAGCTTGATTTTATATCCAAATTCCTTGGCGAAACCTATATCTACCTGTTCTATTTTCGATATCCCCCCTGTTACTATATCTTTCATGCTTATAGGACAATGAAAGGCTAAACGTATCAGTATGCATAGTTTATGAGCTGCATCTATACCTTCTATATCCAGTGTTGGGTCTTGTTCTGCAAAGCCCAGCCGCTTGGCATCATTCAGTGCATCATTAAACGATATACCTTCATCTGTCATCTTTGTAAGGATATAATTGCTTGTGCCATTAAGGATACCGAGGATATAGTGTATTCTATTTCCAATAAGACCATCCCTTATTACCCTTATCACCGGTATACCACCACAAACCGATGCCTCAAACCCTATTTCACAATTCTCTTTCTCCACAAGCTTAAAAACCTCATCCCATTTTTCTGCAAGGAGGGCCTTATTTGCAGTTACTACCCATTTCTTTTTCTTTATAGCCTGAACAATATAATCGTAGGCGGGTTTTATGCCTCCAATGAGCTCAACAACAATGTCTACATTTTTATCTTCTATGAGTTCGTAAGCATCCTTTGTAAGAATGCCCCTTTTTAGTTTTATCCCTCTATCCCTCTTAAGGTCAATATCTGCAATCCTTACAACCCTGACATCAATACCTGTCCTCTGTTTTATGAGGGAATTGTGTTCTTTAAGGATTTTATATGTACCGATGCCTACAGTGCCTAAACCTATAATTCCAACGCCTATCATTGTTTTTTTGAAGAATAAAAAATATTTTTAATACCCTTCGCTGCCTGTTTGATTCTATGCTCGTTTTCTACAAGTGCAAATCTAATATAGCCTTCACCATACTCTCCAAATCCTGTTCCCGGTGATGTAGCCACCTTTGCCTCCTGTAATAGAAGTTTTGAAAACTCTACTGCACCCATTGACACAAACTCATCAGGGATTTTTGCCCAGACAAACATTGTTGCCTTTGGTTTTTCTACTTTCCATCCATATCTGTAAAGCCCTTCGCACAGTGCATTTCTTCTTCCCCTGTATATTTCGGTAATCTCAAGCACATCGGCATCGCCATCATTTAAGGCGATAATGGAAGCAATCTGAATGGGCTGGAATACGCCGTAGTCAAAATAACTCTTGATCCTGGTGAGTGCCGCAATCATCTTTTTATTCCCAACTGCAAATCCGACCCTCCATCCTGGCATGCTGTAACTCTTGGAAAGGGAGAAAAACTCCACGCCTATATCTTTTGCCCCTTTTACCTGTAAGAAACTCGGGGCTATATAACCATCGAAAACTAAATCTGCATATGCCAGATCATGAATCACCATTAAACCGTGTTCCTGAGCGAAGGAGACGATCTTTTCAAAAAAATCAATTCCTACAACTTCTGTTGTAGGATTATTTGGAAAGCTGATAATCAGCATCTTTGGCTGGGGCCATGTAGTTTTTATCGCAATGCTCAGTCTTTCGAAAAACTCATCTTTTGGCAAAAGTGGTATGGTCCTGAGGTCTCCCCCTGCTATAACAACAGAATAGGTATGTATTGGGTACCCGGGGTCAGGGACAAAGACTACTTCCCCATGGCTTATCGTTGCGAGGACAAGGTGTCCTATCCCTTCCTTGACACCCATTGTCACAACAACCTCGGTTTCAGGATCGACATCAACATCATATTTCCTTTTATACCAGTTTGAAATTGCAACCCTCAATTTATGAATCCCACGTGTAACAGAATACCTGTGATTTCTTGGATTTCTGACAGCCTCTATAAGCTTGGAGACTATATACTTTGGGGTGGGGATATCTGGATTACCCATACCGAGGTCAATAATATCTTCTCCCCTTCTCCTGGCCTCAATTAAAAGGTCTCTTACTATACCCAGCCCGTATGGTGGTAATCTTGATATTCTATAGAATTCATCCATTTAGATGAAAATTAACATTTATAAGGCTTAACAGTCAACAGTAAATACAGTGGATAGTGAATAGTAGTTAGTGAATAGTTTAGGAGAATTTAACACTATTCACCCATTCACTGAACACTATTCACTGGTTCATTACAGTTTATATCTGAATCTGCGGAGCAATTCCTTTCTTGCCTTTTTGTCCTCTTCCTTTTCTATGCCCTTTGGTTTTACCCCGTCAATCACACCAAGGATACCATTACCCTCCTCTGTCTCTGCAACTATGACCTGAAGAGGATTTGCTGTTGCGCAGATGATATGACATACCTCCTGGCAATTTTTTAGTGCATTCAGGACATTTATCGGAAACCCGTCTTTCAAAAAAATGACAAAGGTGTGACCACAGGAGAGGGAAAAGGAGGTTTCGGCGGCCAACTTCATCAATGCCTCATCATTCCCTTCATATCTTGTAAGACAGGGTCCGCTTGCTTCAGAGAAGGCAACCCCAAACTTGAGGGAAGGGGAGGAACCAAGAAGGATTTCATATAGGTCCTCAATGGACTTTACAAAATGTGACTGCCCGATGATGATATTCAAACCTTCAGGGATATCAATCTTTATTGTTTTTATTTCCATTTTTAATCCTCCTTTATTTTAGGGTGTAGGGGTGTAGGGTTCAGGGTATAGACTTAACCATTAAACCCTATCCTCTAACCCCTATACCCTTTTCTAAATGGTTCTGCCATTTCAAAGTCCGGCACATAAAGTGGTGCGCTTTCCAGTTCCTGAATAAATACATTTTCAAAACCATTTTCTGTTAAAAAATCTATGAGCCCATCATACTCTTCCTGGGTGATTTTTCTGTTGAGCATGGGATACATGGAGGCTTCATGCAAGGGGTAATACTGGGACATAAGGCTAATAAAGGTGCTACTCCCGAGGGCGTTTTTGATCCATGCCAAAACGCGCTTAGAGCCAGCAAGATTGCTCGGGAGAACAAGATGTCTCACGAGGATACCCCTTAATGCTATCCCGTCTTCTATATACAAATCCCCTACCTGATTTTTCATTTCAAATATGGATAATTGGGCGTACTCAGGATAATTCTCTGTGTCTGAGAGCCTTTTTGCAACTTGTGGATTCCAGTACTTGAAATCAGGGAGATAGATGTCTATTAAACCATCAAGAATTTTAAGGGATTGTACATTCACGTAAGCATTCGTGTTATATACAAAGGGGATATTGATGCCGTTCTTTTTTGCCTCCACAATCGAAGCTGCAATAAGGGGTATATATGGCGTAGGACTGACGAGATTGATATTATGACAGCCCTCTCTCTCAAGGTGGAAGAATATCTCAACGAGTTCCTGAATTGAGACCTGCTTCCCGACCTTTTTATGGCTTATCTGGTAGTTCTGGCAGTAAACACATCGCAGGTTGCAGGAAGCAAAGAATATATTCCCCGAACCTTTTGTGCCTGAGATGGGCGGTTCTTCACCAAAGTGTGCCCCAAAGTGAGCAATAATAATCTCATCAGCAATGCCACAGAATCCTTCTTTGCCCTTAAGCCTGTTTACCCTGCATCTTCTCGGGCACAGCTCGCAATTTTCAAGGAGGGAAAGGAAGTCATCCATAGTGATAATTATAGTAGGTTTGATGTGTGATTGGAAGAAGTTTTCATAATCCTTAACCTATCGATGACATTGGTTTGACATTTGAAATGGTAATACCTAAAATGAGACAGATATGCTTCAATTAACGGAAGATACTTTTGAGCAGTTTTTAGATATATTTCAAAACTCATCGGCTATTGATCTTCAAGGTGTAACTTTCATTGACCCTTACGGGATGGTTGGCCTTCTTGAGGTGGGAGAACTTCTAAGGACAGATGAGTTTCAAAAAACGATGCTTCTCCCCGAATCAGAAGAAGTCCTGCGGTATCTCGAAAGGATGAATTTCTTCAAATTTGCCAGTAAATATTTTATGCTTGAGCCTTCAAAGCCGCATATATCAAAGAAATACCGCAGAAGTGCATATTCGGATGTACTGCTTGAGATTACGCCAATTGAAAAATCTGACGATATACATTTCATAGTTGGTAAGGTTAAAGAGCGTGCCCATTCGATTCTTGAAAGGCACCTCCACTATGATGAAAAAACAATAAGCGGGTTTGTTGTTGCACTTTCTGAAGTATGTCAGAATGTGATAGAGCATAGTAATAGCAAAGGATTTGTGGGTATTCAAAAATACCATTTCCAGAATCTAAACAAAAATGTTGTAAAGATTGCCGTAATGGATATTGGTATAGGTTTCAAGCAATCCTTATCAGAACGGTTTTCATTGAAAAACGACCTTGATGCCCTCGAAAAAGCCCTTTTTCACAGGGCATCCAGATACACCGATGAAGGAAGAGGGCACGGTCTTGCTGCCGTAAGACGTTTTGTGGACCAGTGGAATGGCAAACTTTCCATCCGCTCAGGCAAAGCAAAACTTTCAGTTATACCGGAATGGGCATGGGGGAAAGAGAAAGAGCAAAAAATGACCTTCTTCCCCGGTTCCCAGATCAATATAATGCTGCCAGAGAGGTAAATAGTACATTTTTGTTCAAGGTTCAATGTTCTATGTTCAAAGTTAAAAAACGAGTCTTTATCAAAACTTTGAACCTTGAACGTAGAACCGTTTCTTAAAAAATCACTTGACAAATTAATTAATTTATGATTCAATTGATTCTGTTGAATATGATTGATAACGAGACAATAATAAAGGAACAAATCAGAAAAGCTATCATTGAGGCAGGCAATGACCCTCTTTTTCTCGCTGATATAGAAGAAGTGTTAAAAGATTATGAATATGCAGATTTTGATAATACCGTGACAACGATTTTAGATACATCTGAATTTGTGAGGAAAAGATATGAAATCTAAAAAATATAATTTCAAGGAAACGGTAGATAAATTTGAGGAATACCACAAAGACCCTGACCAATTTTACAAAATCTTTATAGAACCTGGCTTTTCCTGGGTGGATGATGGATGTGATGGTTTTTGTCCTGAATGCGAACAGAAGTTGAAATGTGAAGTGTATGAAGATGAGGTATACCATGAAAAAGCTAAAGGTTGACCTTGATGAGATTGCGATGGAGATTGATAGGCGGGATGATTTTGGAAGCACGATTCTCTTTGATACTGAAACCGGACAAATTGTGAGTATCCCTGATGAGTTGATGCGGGCAGTCGAAGAAGATGACGAAGAGGCACTTGAAAACCTGCCGGAATGGGAGAAGGATTTGATTGAAACAGCAAAAAGTATCTGCTCCGATGAAGCTGGAAGATATGAAGAAATACCAAAAAAACCATCATATGAGGCTTATGATCTTATGGTTGAGTTTGCCGAGACTGTGAAAGACATTCATCTCAAAGAGAAGCTCAATATTGCCCTCGATGGCAAGGGCGCCTTCAGGCGATTCAAAAATGTTCTATCTGATTACCCTGAAGAACAGGAGAGATGGTTTGCGTTTAAGGATGAGAGAATGAGACAGGAAGTCATAGACTGGCTCAATTCATTGGATATAGAACCGATTTGAGCACTAACGGGAACCCTTAAAGAAGGAGATTTTATGGAAGTTTATAAATGCATACATTGTGAAGGTATAAGCCGAATAGAAGTAATTAAAGACACAGAGAAGGCAACAGAGCCAGAAATAGAGTTTTGTCCATTCTGTGGGATGTCAAACCTATATCGTAAGGAAGAAGATTAGAAAATGCCTGAATATAAACTTTATACCCTCCTCAAAGAAGAGCTTAAAAACGGATCGAATGACCTTGTGACGAGGTCAACGGGGCAGACGATAAGAGACAGGATAGAGCGGGATATTGCGAAAGAGAAAGATGGGGCGGTTATTGCCA
>JAPLKF010000036.1 GCA_026388215.1 Pseudomonadota bacterium
GTACAAAGTTGATTATCTTTTTTGTTCCGTCTTTGCATGTTACTGTATAGGTTCTTGGTCTCTTTTCACCTTTTTTGACATTTTTTAAGTCATCTATCCATGTAGAGATGACCGTGTGTCTATATAAAGCATCAGGGTATGTCTTTCTAAACCACGTTTTCCCGTCAGGAAGGTCATGAAGATCATAGCCAAAAATTTCCTTGAATTTATTGTTAAGGTAAGTAAAGGTATTATTCTTCCCAATAACCATAATACCATAAGGTGCATTATCTGCGAGGACCTGGAATCTTTTTCGTTCTTTTAATATTTCTTCCTCTGCCTGCTTTCGCTCGGTAATATCCTCATAGAACAATAAATATTTTGAATTCTCTAAAAACCCGGTTTCCAAGATTACAGTAATGATACTTACTACCTTTTTCTCTCCATTTTTGCATGTTACTTCAAGGATTTTTGCTTCTCTTTCGCCCTCTTTTTTGTCTTTTATATCTTCTTCCCATGCTGCTATTACTTTATTCCTGTATCCGGAATCAGGATATGCCTTTCTATACCATTCTTTTTTGGAAGGAATATCCTGCAGGTCATAGCCAAATATTTCTTTAAACTTAGGATTGAGATACATAAAACTCTTATTTTTATCTATGATTGATATTCCAAGTGGGGCATTTTCCGCAAGAGCCAGAAATTTTTGCTTCTCATGGAGGGGTACCGGTTCGCTTATTAGTTGTTCCTCTGGTTTATCTTTGTCTTTCATCCTGCGTATCTCCCTTGCTGGTTCAGATAGATAACAAGTATTGTAGCAATTTTTTCCAGTATAGCCTTATTTTCTCACAAAAACATCCTTTTTTTCGAGTCGCTTACCCGATCCTTATCCTCGGGTCTGCCACTGCATAAGAAATATCAGCAAGCAGGTTACCGAGAAGTGTTAAGAAGGCACCGATTACAAGGATGCCCATGATGGTGGGGTAATCCCTCGCCATAACGCTCATATAAAATAGCTGGCCCATACCCGGTATGGAGAATATGCTCTCAAATATAACACTCCCGCCGATAAGCCCTGGGACAGAAAGCCCTAAAATCGTAATGACAGGGAGAAGTGCGTTTCTCAGGGCATGTTTCCTGAGCACAACACCCTCTGGAAGTCCTTTTGCGTAGGCGGTTGTGATGTATTCCTGTCCTAAAACCTCAAGAAGGCTGCTCTTCCAGATATACATACAGGCAATATAAGATGCTTCAATACATCGATTACCTTCTCAAAGGGTGAGAGCTCACTAAAGTTGAAGGATTTTATGCCTGATATGGGCAGTAGTTCAAGGTAGACACCTAAAAACATCATTAAGAGAAGCGCAAGCCAGAAGGTTGGGGCAGCATACCCTGCAAATACAAAGGAGGTTAAAATCTTATCCATCACGCTATCCTTATATCTTGCGCAATAGATACCGATTGGAATACCCACAAGGAAGATTAATACCATTGAAAGAAGGTTTATTATTATTGTGATAGGAAGCCTCTCTTTGATTTTGTCTATTACCGGTCTTCGATCAGTGGCAAAGGACATACCAAAGTCGAGCTTTACTATTCTTTTCAACCACAGGTAATATTGAACATGCATAGGTTTATCCAGCCCATAAAAACTCCTTATGCGCTCTCTTACCTGTTTTGTAACCTTCGGATTCATCTCGGCTTCAAGAACCCCTGGCTCACCAGGTGTAAGATGAATTACAACAAAGGAAATCAGTGTAATACCAAACAGCATCGGTATCATAAAAAATAATCTTTTAAGGAGATAGCGCAGCATTTATCTTATACCTCTTCTGTCCCTCCGGGACGTACCATTTTATAAAATTATGGGTCAAGCCGGATGGGGAAGGCTCTATCCCCTTAAATCTTTTGTGGATTGCGAGTGTAGCATACGGTACGAATAGAAATGTATGGGGCTCCTCCTCTGCCAGTATCTCCTGTATCCTGAAATAATATTTTTTTCTTTCTTCCTTGTTTAACGTATGCCTCGCCCTTACAAGCAACTCGTCAACCTCTTTATTTTCAAAGGATATAAAATTTAATTCCTTTACCCCCTGTTTTGATGAATGCCAGATGTCATATATATCAGGGTCGTTGGGAATAGTCCAGCCCAATATCACTGCTTCAAAGTTCCTCTTGTCTATGAATTCATTAATAAAGCTGGCCCACTCGATAACCCTGATCTTTACCGTTATTCCAATTTCCGAGAGCCTGTTCTGTACAAGCTCTGCACATTTTATTCTCACATCGTTACCCTGATTAACGAGTAAGGTAAATTCAAAAGGATTCCCATTTTTATAGAGAATGCCATCTGAACCCTTTTTAAACCCTGCCTCATGTAAAAGAGAAAGCGCCTTTTCTTTATTATATTCATACCTCTTCACATCTTTGTTGTATGCCCACATATCAGGCTTAAACGGTCCTGTTGCCTCCACACCCTGGCCAAGGAGTATCCCTTCAATAATCTCCTTTTTATTGATAGCGTAGCTTATTGCCTGCCTCACCCTCTTATCCTTAAAAAATGGGTGTTTAAGATTATAACCAATGTATGTATAACTAAAGGAAAGGTATTTGAATTTATTAAATTCTCTATTAAACCTCGGGTAATCTGTCTGTCTCACAAATTGTAATGGAGTAAGCCCCATCATGTCTATGCTGTAATGTTTCAATTCGAGGAACATTGTCGCACTGTCAGGGATGATCCTCATGATGTACCTCTCTATATATGGTTTGCCCTCAAAGTATTGTTCATTCGCCAAAAGTACAACGCGATCGCCCGGGATCCATTCTTTAAAAACATACGGACCTGTCCCCACCGGTTTCCGGGAAAGGGGGGATGTCGTGATATCGCGGCCTTCCAGGAGGTGTCTGGGGAGTATGGCGGTAGACCAGCTTATAAGCGCAGGTGCGAAGGGTTTACTGTATGTCACCTTGAACGTGTAGTCATCGAGGACCTTTGCTTCCTTGACGAGCAAAAAGTCCCCCGCATAGGCGGTTGGCGTTTTCGGGTCAACTGTTACTCTATATGTATACATCACGTCATGGGCAGTGAATGGTTTTCCGTCATGCCATTTCACATTCTTCCTTAAATGGAACACTATGGATAGGTTGTCCCTGGAAAGCTCCCATGATTCTGCAAGGTCGCCAACAATATTAAGGTTTTTATCGTATTTGACAAGACCGTTATATACAAAAGATGCAACATCATGGGATGGGCTATCCGTTGAAAGTATCGGTATCAGGTTTGATGGCTCACCAATCGATGCAGTAATAATCGTATCACCGTATGTCGGTGTTCCAGGATTATCATACAATGCCACATCCTCTCTCTGAGAGCATGAAATGGACAAAAAGATAAATAATGCATATATAAGAAGTCTCTTCACAGGCATTTTGATTTCCGTTATTCTAACAAAGGTAAAACTTAAAGTAAAGTTAGGCATCTTAAGTATTTGAGCAGGATTAAAAAACTTGTGGATGTTTGTATAAAGTCTTCTTGAAAAAAGGGGGTCAATGTTGTAATTATCATAGTATGGTTTAAGCAATGGGATATAAAAATCGCACGTACAAAAAAAGAAGACGATTGTTTATCCTTTTTTTCTGCCTATTAGCTTTTCTGGCAATTTCAGTAACCTTCCTTATAAGGTTTTCAACAAAGTACATCAGGACAGAGCTTGAGCAAGCCCTTGGAGACAATGTAAAAACAGAGACCGTAGCTATTGGTTGGGGCAGTATCCATGTGAAAGGCCTGGTATTCATTAAGGATGGCGAGATTTCAGGCAGGATAAAACAGCTCAGTATCAGACCAGATTTTCTTAGCCTGCTGAAACGAAGCATTTCCGTCTCAAGCCTTTACCTTGAGGAGCCTTATTTCAAACTTCAGCTAAAAAAAGATGGTCAATTAGTGATACCAATTTCTATACCTGAGAGTAAAAAACAGACAACCCCGGATACAAAAGAACCAACGACGGTGAAGCTAAAAAGAATTTACGTGAAGGATGGAAAAATCGATTTCGAGGACAAAAGACCTGTCCGGCCCACAATAGTTCAAATAACAAATCTTAAGGGAAGACTGGATAATCTGTCATTTCCACTAAAAAACAATCCTTCGTATATAGAGATTCAGGCAAAGGTGAGCGGCACATTGTTATCGGGGTTCATAAAATGTAAGGGCCATACAAATTTTAAAACAGGTGTTTCCAACGTACAATTTAATGTTCAAGGAGTAAATGTCCTGGACGAGTTTGACAGATCAGTGGTGAGCGCTGAAGGTGTCAGCTTCCATCTTTCCCGGGAGAGAGAGGAGGATCCAAGAACCCTTCTTTCTGGCGTTATCATTACAAGACCACATTTCAGGATCGAGGTTGACAAAAAGGGGGGGATTGCGCAACCAGTTGCAGGGGTTAACCCTTCCCAGAAACCTTCAAAAGAGCAAAAGCATGCAGTGGTAGCGATAAAAGACCTTCAGATAAGGCAAGGAACACTCCTCTATCTGGATGGCAAGGTTTCACAACCAGCTCACTCTATAAAAATTGAGGACATAGAATCAACTATTAAGAATATCGCCTTTCCGCCCGAGGATAAAAAAACAAGTTATACCCTATCAGGTCAGACTGTGGGAAAGAACAGCAGGGGAGCCATCGCGATATCAGGCATAACGAACTTCAAATCAAAAGATACCACTGCAAAGATAAAATTAAAAGATATTGATCTGACCACCCTAAGACCCTATATTGAGAACAAAGGCGACCTGGAGATTTCAAATGGTTTTCTCACCATGAATATGGACCTTGGAGTACTAAAAAGACATATACACGCACCAGGAACAGTGGTGCTCAGGGACCTTCAATTTAATTCTACAGGCGGCTTCCGGGATGTCTTTCTTGGAGTCCCAAGGTCTCTGGTGATGAATTTGCTTCAAACAGGCAACAATGAGATCGTCCTGGACTTTACTGTTGAAGGTGACCTTGATAATCCAAAATTTAACATCAGAGAAAGCCTCCTGAGAAGATTGACTGTAGGTCTTGCTGGAAAGGTAGGTCTATCCGTGAAAGAGACTGGAGAATCATTGATTGTACTCGGTGGTAAAGGCATCAAAGAGACTACAAAAACATTAAAGAAGGGAATAGATAAGCTTTTAGGAGGCAAGCGATAAACATGAATTGAGACATACGGGTCAGGGAACAAATTGGATATAAAAAAAATACTTTCATGGTGTCTGTTTGACTTCGCCAACTCAAGTTACTCCGCTGTTATCGCTGCGGTAATCTTTCCTGTCTATTATACAAATGTAATAGTTGGAAATGAATGTGGTAAGGGTGATTTATGGTGGGGTAGAGCGATCGCTTTAAGCATGGCGATTGTGGCAATAAGCTCCCCTTTCCTCGGTGGAATTGCTGATTACGCAAGGATAAGAAAGAGATTGCTTGCTCTTTATACCATCCTCTGTATTGCTGCAGTGGCTTCTTTATATTTCCTTCAAAAGGGCATGATTATTGAAGGCTTCATTCTTATTGTCCTTGCAAATATTGGACTGGAAGGCGGTGTTGTTTTCTATAATTCCTTCCTCCCGGATATTACAGAAACAACGCACCATGGCAGGGTATCAGCCTGGGGCTATGGAATTGGTTATCTGGGTTCCATACTTTCACTATTTCTGGCCCTTTTCCTGATAAAAAATGGTTTTCTGAACATCACATGGCCTGTGGTGGCTCTATTTTTTGGAATATTCTCCTTGCCTGCCTTTCTGTTTCTTCCTGCAGACCTTAAGAAAGAAATAAAAATATCCCGTGCGGCAAAAAGTGGTCTTCATTACACATGGAAAACTTTAAGAAAGATATGGTCGAATAAAGATCAGAGGAGGTTCTTGATAGCCTATCTCCTATACGAGGATGGCGTGAACACGGTTATAGTCTTTTCAAGCATATTTGCTGCCACAACCCTTCGATTCAAATCCGAGGAATTGATCGGTATGTATATTATTGTGCAGGCTACAGCCCTTATAGGGGCATTCTTTATGGCAAGACCAACAGATTACTGGGGGCCCAAAAAGGTAATTACCATATCGTTGAGCCTGTGGATTGCTGTCTCTTTTGCCGTCTTTTTTGTTCAGGAAAAGGGTCATTTTATGATTATCGCTTCTGTTGCAGGGCTTGGCCTTGGCACAGTGCAGGCAGCAACGAGGGCATTCTATACCCAATTTATTCCAAAAGGACAGGAGTCAGAATATTTTGGTGTTTATACCCTTGTAGGCAAATCATCAGCAATTGTTGGTCCCCTTGTGTTTGGCTATACATCTTCAATGTTGGGAAACCAGAGGCCTGCTGTATTATCAGTTGCCTTATTCTTTCTCGTGGGGTTAATTATTATCCAGACGGTTAGAGGTGGAACACCAAATGTATAAAGCTTTTCTTCGATTCAGACATTGGATTAAAGACATTAGACCTTAGACCATAGACTGACGTCCAATGTCCAATGTCCAACGTCTGCTTTGGCTCGTGGTCTATAGTCTAAAGTCTTGTGTCTGAATTACAATAAGGCTTTTACTTGAACTTATGATAATCTTTATTTCTTTCGTAGAGCATCTTGAGCCCTCTTAGGGTGAGAAATTCATCCACCTCATCGATAGTCTCTGATTCTTTATATATCAGGCTGGCAAGACCCCCTGTGGCAATTATATATGGGTCTGTTTTTACTTCTTCTTTCATCCTTTTTACTATCCCATCCACAAGGCTCACATATCCGTATATGATACCTGATTGCATTGCATATACTGTATTTTTCCCTATGATACTTTTTGGCTTAATCAATTCTACCCTTGGAAGTTTAGATGCCCTCTCAAACAGGGCTTCAAGGGATATCATAATCCCGGGCGCAATAGCGCCTCCTACATACTCCCCCTTAGGTGTTATGTAATCAAAGGTTGTTGCCGTACCAAAATCGACAATAATGAGGGCCCTTTTATATTTTTCATACCCTGAAATTGCATTTACAATTCTATCTGCTCCAAGCTCAGAGGGGTTTTCATAAAGGATGGGCATTCCGGTTTTTATCCCCGGTTCAACGAGTATTGGTCTTATACCAACATATTTCCGGCAGATAATTTCGAATGGAATCAAAAGCGGTGGAACTACACATGATATGACGGCACTGTCTATCTGGTTAAGCTTGATTTTTTCAAAGTAAAGCAGGCTATTAAGCAGTATTGCATATTCATCTACTGTCTTCTGAATTGATGTGCTAAGCCTCCAGTGATTTATAAGTACATCGTCCTCATAAACCCCGAAAACTATATTGGTATTTCCAATATCAATTACAAGGAGCATTAATATTCACATCCCCCGCAATAATCCTTTTTACCTTTCCACCTATGTTAAGGAGCATCGCACCATTTTTATCTATACCTTCAGAAAATCCCTTATAGTGTTCCCCCATCTGGACTACTTCTACATACTTACCTTTTACTTCTGCCCTTTTTTCCCAGACCTTACAGATTTCTTCTTCTCCCTTTTCTTTAAAAAATGTATAGTATTTCTCCAGATTTGCAAGCAGGATACCACACACGGGAGCTCTTTCATATATCCTTTTCGTTTCCATGAATAGAGAAGTGGCCTTTTGTTTTATCTCTTCCTCTATCTCCATTTCTTTCATATTTACGTTAAATCCGATACCCACAATAACAAAACTTACAATGTCAGCTTCAGTTGAAAGCTCAAGAAGAGTGCCGCACACCTTCTTCCCCCTGATTAGCACATCATTGGGCCACTTTAGTGTGGGTCTTTCCCCTGTAAGGGCCTCCACTGTATCATATACGGCAAGGGATGATATAAATGTTATTGGATATACATTTGATGGATGAATATGGGGTTTAAGGATGACAGATAAATACAAGTTTTCCCCGCGAGGTGAAAACCACCTTCTCCCAAGCCTGCCTTTCCCCGTCTCCTGCGATTCTGCAATAACGCATGTACCTTCTGGTTCACCTCCAAGGGCCAGCCTGAATGCAAAGGTATTTGTAGAATCAATGTGTTCTTTGTAAATAATCTTCCTTCCAATGAGTTTTGTATTGAGATGTCTATCGACCTCCCATGTGTAAAGTTTATCGGGCGTTTCAACAAGCCTATACCCCTTACCCTTTAATTTCATAATGGAGTATCCCAGGCGCTCAAGTTGATTGATATATTTCCATACCGCTGTCCTTGATACACCCAGTCTGCTGGCGATATAATCCCCGGATATAAAATCCCCTTTCTCCCTTAAAAATGTGAGCGCTGTTCTTATTCTATCCATTTTCGATGTTATCATAATGTGAGAAATACATAGTAAAAGATGCCCTGCCCTGTGAAAGAGATCTCACGTCTGTTGAATAACCAAACATCTTTGTTAAAGGTGCATAAGCCTGAATGACAGTAACCTTATCTTTCGTTGATAAATTTGTAATCTGGCATTTTCTTCCATTTAAATCCCCTATAATATCCCCAAGAAACTCGTTTGGTACCGTTATTGTAAGTGACATAACAGGGACAAGGAGAACGGGCTTTGCCTCCATGCATGCCTTCCTGAATGCTTCATAAGCTGCCATCTTAAGGGTAAGCCTTGCAAACTCAGGATTGTTAAAAGAAGCATCCTGAATGTCAACCATTATATCCGTTAAGGGAAACCCTTTGATAACACCCATATTGGAAGCTTCCATAACCCCTTCTTCAATCGCTGCAATATACGGGAACACAGGATGTTCTTCTGTGATATGGGGTACAATAATAATACCTTTGCCTCTATTGTTAGGCGAAACCCTTAATGATACCCATCCTTTACAGGAAACATTATTTATCAATTTTTCAAAGGACTGCTCTATTGATGCATCCTTTTCGATAGCCTCTTTATAAACTACCTGAGGTTTGCCCACCAGGAGGTCAATTCCAAATTCTTCTTTTATTCTCCTTACAACTACATCAAGATGCAACTCTCCCATGCCTGAAATTACTGTCTGATATGAATCTTCATCGGTTTTTAAAATAAATGTAGGGTCTTCTTCTGTAACCCTCTGCAGTGTAAGAAGAAGCTTATCCTGGTCTATATTCCTTTTTGATTCCACGGCCACCGAGATTACAGGCTGATAGATTTCAATGGGTTCCAAAAGTATTGGTTTAGTTTTGGTTAATGTGTGGCCGGTTGAAGTTTCCTTCAATCCCACAATTCCAACTATTGCCCCTGTTCTGGCTTCCTCTATCCTTCCCCTGTGGTTGGCATGGATTCTAAATATTCTTGAAATCTTTTCTTTCTTTTCAATGTTGACGTTATATACTTCATCACCTACCTTCAATACCCCTGAGTATATCCTGATATAGGTGAGTTTCCTTCCCTCTTCTATAACAACCTTAAATGCAAGGGCAGTGAAATCTTCATCGTCTTTTGCTTCTCTATATTCCCATTCACCTGTCTTAGGGTTTTTGCCCTGAACCGGTGGGACATCAAGGGGCGAAGGAAGATAGTTTATAATTCCATCCAGAAGGGGTTGTATACCCTTATTCCTTAATGCAGCACCACATAATACAGGTACACATTTTAGTGAGATGGTGGCTTTTCTCAAGGCACTATGGATTATGGGCTCTTCTATTTCTTTCCCATCCAGATAGAGTTCCATAAACTGGTCATCGACTAACGATAATTTTTCAAGGAGTTTTTCTCTATATTTGCGGGATTGCTCCCTGTACTCCTTTGGAATCGATATATAATTATATGTTGCGCCAAGGTCTTCTTCGTCCCAGACAATGCCTTTCATCATTATCAAATCAATAACACCAAAAAAACCGTCTTCCTTACCGAGAGGTATCTGCAAGGGGATTGGATTTACCCCAAATTTGTCAATCATCATGTCCATCACATGAAAGTAATCAGAGCCAACCCTATCGAGCTTGTTTACAAAGGCAATCCTTGGTACCTTGTATTTATCTGCCTGATGCCAGACAGTTTCTGACTGGGGCTCTACGCCTCCAACTCCGCAGAAGATTGCTACCATCCCGTCAAGAACCCGAAGCGACCTCTCCACTTCAATGGTGAAATCTACATGTCCTGGCGTATCTATAAGCTGAATTTCATGATTATCCCAGTATAAAGTTGTTACCGCAGAAGTAATGGTTATACCTCTTTCCTGTTCCTGAGGAAGATAATCCATTATCGCAGTCCCTTCATGTACCTCTCCTATCCTATGAGTTTTTCCTGCATAGTAAAGTATGCGTTCTGTAACGGTTGTTTTACCAGCGTCTATATGTGCTGCAATACCGATATTCCTTATCCTTTTTATTCTCAAAGTTTCCCTCTTCATTTCGGTAAAGATATTGGACTATTATGCTGAAAAAGTCAATAAATTAAGGGTAGAGAGCGGGGTACAATATGCAGAATATGAAAGTCAGCATTGTTTAAAATATTTTTTCTTGATGTCCAGCATAAAGCTGGATTAAACCATACTGACTACTGGTTACTGAACTCTCATATTTCTTCAAGACCATTAATATATTCAGCAATGACCTGACAGTGATCTGATATCCTGCCAAGGTTTATCAGCATATCAATAAATATCGGGCCTGCCTCTGCCCGACAAATCTTCTTGTAGAATCTTTCTAAATGTTTTTCCATTGCTCCATTAATTTTAAAATCAACTTCTTTCTTACGCTCAAAAACGTTTTTTATTTTCCCATCATCCCTTTCCTCAATCAGAAAGGCAGCATCTTCAAGATTTTCAATAACCAGTTTCTCAATCTCCTTTAGTTCCACTTTCGCTGCTATAGAAAATACTGCTTTCCGCTTATATTTTGATTCAGACAGGTCAACCAGGTTTATTGAGTGATCGCCTATTCTTTCAATATCATAAACAATTGCAGCAAAAGCAAACAGTTTTTTAGACAATTCGGGGGAAAGTTGCCCACAGGAAATATTCCACAGATACCTTGTTATTTCAGCCTGCAAATTATCAACTACCAGCTCAATATACATAATATCCCTTCTTTTCACTTCACTATACGTTGATATTAGACCCAAACTCTCAGAGAGCATCCTCTGGGCAAGGATAATCTCTCTTTTTAACTCCTTTTTCACACAAATAAGTGCATCTTCAGCTTTTGATAAACATTTTTCATCAAGAAATTCTGGCCATAGCGGTAATGTTTCATCTTTGCCAGGAATGACCCTTTTAATCAATTCAGAAAAAGGGGTGAGCAGAAAGATAAAAATAAAAACAACCAAAAGGTTAAACAAAAAGTGACTGAGGGCAATCTGTTGCGCCACATTTGAAGACATTTTTTTAAGAACCACAATAAAAAAAGGAAAAACTATCAGGCCTATTATTACCCCAAAAAATTTAAAAAAGATATGGGAAACAGCGCTTCTCTTTCCATTGATATTTGCAACAATACCGCCCATTAGAGCAGTTACTGTTGTACCAATATTTGCTCCTAATACAACAGGAAAGGCATTCTCAATGGTGATTAAACCCTGCTGGCCCAGAATAATGAGTATACTAATTGGAATAGCCGAGGCATGAACAATGCCGGTAAAAATAATCCCGATACCCACACCAAACAGGGGGTTTTTTGTTTTTTGAAAAAAATTGACAAATGTCTGATTATCCTTTAAAGGAAGGGTTGCTTCTGCTGCCAGACTTAAACCAAAAAATATTAAACCAAAATATAGTATTGCCTCACCGATTGGTTTCCACCTTTCCCTCCCCAAAAGCCAGAGGATACCGCCTAAGAATATAAAAATTGGCGAGATGGCAGTGAAATTCCATACAACGAGTTGAGCTGTGAGCGTTGTTCCAATATCGGCACCTAAAATTATACCCAGTGAGTGGTAGAAGCTTATTAAACCGGCGCTCACTATCCCGACGGTAAGAAGTGTAGTTGCAGAACTACTCTGAAAAAGAACAGTTGCTACTATACCCATAAATAAACCGTAAAGCGGTTTTTTAACAGAAAATTTAATATATTCACGGATACGAACGCCAAAAAGCTTTTGTATTCCAGCGCTCAATTTTATCATCCCGAACAAAAAGAGGGTCAAGCCTGTAATGAAAAGAAGAATGCTATTAATCATATAGCAACTGCGATAGGGTTCAAGGAGTCCTTGTCCCCTTGATTCCTGATCATTATTTTATGAAATCCTGCTGCCATCTGGAATATCACTATCAGGGGTTATCAACACTATAGAAGTTCTATCTTCATTCGATGCCGCAAGAAGCATCCCATGGGATGTTACCCCCTTTATGGTTCTTGGCTCTAAATTGGTAACCACCACTATCTTTTTACCAACCAATGCCTCTCTTGTATAAAAAGGCTTGATGCCGGCAACAATGGTACGTTCCTCCCCGATATCTATTGTCAGCTTGTAGAGCTTGTCAGCTCCCTTGATCTCCTCACATGCCTTAACCCCTGCAACCCTCAAATCCATCTTCTGAAAATAGTCAAAGGTGATATCCTCCATAGTTTTACTCCTTTGCCACTATATTTTTTAAAATACCAATGCCTTCAATTTCCACCTCAACTTCATCGCCAACCTCAATTGGACCCACCCCTGGAGGTGTCCCTGTGATTATCACATCACCGGGCAACAGGGTCATAATTGCAGAAATAAAGGCAACCAGCTCATATACATCAAAAATCATGTTTTTTGTGTTTGAATGCTGTTTGGTAACTCCATTCACTCTTGTGGTGATATCCAGATGAGGAGTGTCTACATCCGAAACAATTCTGGGACCCAGAGGACAGAATGTATCAAAAGACTTTGCCCTCGTCCACTGCCCGTCTATCCTTTGCAGGTCTCTTGCGGTAACATCATTCGCACAGGTATAACCAGCAATATAGTGATGGGCCTCCTTTTTAGAAATATTTCTAACCTTATCCTTAATCACGATTGCCAGCTCCCCTTCATAGTGGACTTCCTTACTTTGCGGGGGATACATTATCAACCCTTCATTTTCGATGACGGCAGTCGGCGGCTTAAGAAATATCAGTGGATAGTCCGGCACCTGTACATTCATTTCTTTTGCATGGTCATGGTAGTTTAGCCCTATGGCGATTATTTTCGTTGGATGGAACATAATTCCTCCCTTTCTTAATGTTTAATCTATTTTACGCTTCTCATATTATATGCTGTCAAGAAAGAAATTGTTGCACAACTGTAGTCTATTGACAAAAAAAATGTTTGCAGTAAAATATTAATTAATAGTGTATTACCATGCATAATTACCAAATACAACCAATGGCAATTAAAAAAATCCTTATAATACCTTTCACTTTTCTTTTTTTATTTGCCCTTATCGGTTGTGCCATAAACCCTGTAACAGGAAAAAGTGAGTTGATGCTCGTATCTGAACAAGAGGAAATAGAAATGGGCAGAAATCTGTATCCAAGCGCCATGTGGGGGGCTGAAGGAGGTGGAGGGGAATACAGAGACGAGAAACTAAAGGCTTATCTAAAAGATATTGTGCTGAACATTCACAGGGTCTCTCATAGACCGAACTTGCCAGTGGCATTTGCAATCCAGAATAGCTCCGTACCCAATGCGTGGGCAATTCCAGGTTATGTGGTGATTACGAGAGGGCTGCTCACAGGACTTGATAATGAGGCAGAATTTGCCTATGTTATGGGGCATGAAATGGGCCATGTATCTGCAAGACACTCTGCAAGTCAAATATCCTATGGGATGTTGACCCAGCTTGCGCTGGCAGGTGCGGGGGTTGCTCTCACAGGGAGTGACTATTCGGATATTGCACTAACGCTTGGATCAGTCGGGGGTAGCCTATTACTCCTGAAATATAGTAGAGATGACGAATTGGAAGCCGATAGATTGGGCGTATCATATATGTCGAAACTTGGATACAGCCCGAGAAACGCAATAAGTGCCCACAGGAATCTTGAAAGGGTATCAAATGAATACATGAAGTCCCTGGGAAAAGATCCACAGGAGAGGGGATTTTTTGAAGATTTACTTTCTACACATCCGAGGACTTCGGTAAGGATGGAGGAGTTGCAACATATCATAAATACCACACAACCTGCTGCTGTGAGGGGAGATGGCACCAACAGAAACAAATTTCAGACATTGATTGGGGATATAAAAAATATAAATAATGTTTACCTGGAATATTATGATAAAGCAGTAAGGGCATTGAGAAAAGGCAACACATCAGAGGCTACAACCCTTGTATCAAGGGCTATAGCTATAAACAAAGCACAACCACCCTTTCATGCACTAAATGGTTTCGTAATGCTCAAAAACAAAAATTACGCGAGCGCTGAAAGATCATTTAACAATGCACTGAGCCTGGATAACAATTATCAACCTGCATATAGGGGATTAGGAGCCGCTTGCTACCTCCAAGAAAACTATGCAGAAGGTATACAATACCTAAAAAAGAGTATATCCCTTTTCCCCGAAGATGTTCCCTCCCATTACTTCCTGGGTATGAGTTATTTTAAAACAAGGGTGTACGGGTCAGCAATTCCACATCTGAGATTGTTTGCCAAGGCACAACCAAAGCACCCGAGCATACACGGTGTGCTGGGTATATGTTATGAAGGCGTAAACGACCTTTCTTCCGCCTATAATGAGTATGCTTTGCAACTCAAAGTAAACCCGAATAACGAAATGGGGAAACGCTCTGCCGCACGGGTAGAGGTGCTAAGACAAAGAATCAGATAAAATATAGTATGCAGTAGGGAGTAAGCAGAAGACAAAAGCAAACACCAGCAGGCACCAATAAAATCCTAAATCAGCAATCCAGCATCCGCTATCAAATATCAAGAAATCACTTCTTCAATTCTTTTCCGATTCTTTTCTCTACAGATTCTATCTTTTGCTTTAATCTGCCACCCTTTCCTTTTCTTATATCCATTTTTACGGATGAATAAACCCTGTTACAATCCGGTTCAAGTACCCTGTATGCATTTTTTACAATATTCAGAGCTTCCTCAAGGGTATCGACTTCAATAATGGTTCCCATCGCAGTTAAT
This sequence comes from Pseudomonadota bacterium, assembly GCA_026388215.1. Taxonomy (NCBI): domain Bacteria; kingdom Pseudomonadati; phylum Pseudomonadota; species Pseudomonadota bacterium. The sequence goes on from JAPLKF010000036.1 coordinate 15,027, forward strand.
CTGTATGAAGTTTTGCTCTCGTCTATCATCTTTATAATCCTGCTCACATATTCACTCATACTTTCCCCCTTATCAATGGGAAACATAGCAAACTCCAATAAAACAGACATACTTCACCCCCTTTCTATCATCAGGAACTATTATATATAACGCTCATCCTTTCATCATATTCCCCTCATATTTATTATGATATAATAACCTGAACAATACAATCCTAACTTAGGAGAGCATGTTATGAATATTGATAGTTTTTTAAAGGGCCTTGAGGATTTTTTAGGAAAGAACCAGATAATTCTGGAAAAAGAGGGACTTTCACATTTTTCTTACGATGCTACAGAACAGCAATTCATGCCAAATGTTGTTGTTATGCCGGAGAATACCGAGCAGGTATCAAAGATTATGAGGCTTGCCTATGAACATGATGTGCCCATAACCCCCCAGGGTGGAAGAACAGGGCTTTCCGGAGGAGCATTGCCTGTTAAGGGTGGTGCGGTGTTATCTCTGCTAAGATTTAACAGAATATTAGAGGTAGATGAGAGGAATATGCTGGTGGTGGTAGAGCCTGGGGTTATATCGAGCAACCTTCAAGAAGAGTTAAAAAGGTATAACCTCTTTTTTCCACCTGACCCTTCAAGTACAGTTGAAAGCACGATAGGCGGGAACGTGGCAGAGAATGCAGGTTATACAAGGGCAGTAAAATACGGTGTTACGAGAGATTATGTTCTGGGAGTTGAAGCGGTCCTTCCAGACGGTGAAATATTGCAATTAGGTGGTAAAACGATAAAAAATGTGGCCGGGTATGATATGGTTTCTCTACTTGTAGGATCCGAAGGAACCCTTGCTATTATAACAAAAATTATTTTTAAGCTCCTCCCACGTCCTAAAGTGAGAAACACCATTATCATATACCTGAACGATCTTTTTAGGGCAGCAGATTTAATCGTTAATGTATTCAAAGCAGGTATCATACCCTGTGCAATGGAACTTATGGATAATACTACAATAAATACTGTAGCGGATTATCTAAACACAATGTTAAGGAGGGATGCTGATGCGCTGGTACTAATAGAAGTAGACGGGCACCACGAGGAAGCAGTGCGTGAGGAGGCTAAAGAAATTTTTACACTGTGTAATAAACTTGACGGGGTCATAGAGGCAAGGCTCGCAGGGGATGAGGAGGAAGCAGACCGATTCTGGAGAATAAGAAGGGAGGTCCTTCCATCTTTAAAGGCGCTCGGCAAGGACCATCTGGAGGCAGACGTGGTTGTCCCCCGTTATCAACTGCCACTTCTCGTAAAGGCTATAAGGGAGCTCGAATATAACAAAGCAATAAGGGTTGCAACATACGGACACGCGGGAGATGGAAACCTCCATGTGACAATACTTCACCGCAGGAGGAATTTTAATGAGTTAAACGAAGCATATAACCTTTTAGAAAAGGTCTACCGGAAGGCATTAGAAATGGGGGGAAGCCTCACAGGGGAACATGGTGTGGGCATTACGGTTAAAGACTATCTAACCCTTCAAATGTCAGATGCAGAAATAGCCCTGATGAAACGTATAAAACAGGCCTTTGACCCGAAAGGGCTTTTAAACCCTGGTAAAATCTTTTAGGATTGATAATAAAAATTCAGCTTTTGGGAGAAAAAACTTATAAATGTCCCTTCTCATATAATCGTATAATATTTATAGTTTACAAATTCTGATCGATAATATATAACTGTATATTCAAAAGATCCTCCATTCTAAAGTGGTAGATATAGATGGACACCAAAATTAAGTCAAATAAGTCATTTACAGAAATGCACCGGCAAAAGAAGAAAATCCCCCATGATAGCCAGGATAGCACATCCAGATATAAAGCCATCTTTAAACATGCAAATGACGCTATATTTCTCATGAAGGGCGATATATTTATCGATTGCAATCCCCAAACCCTGGAGATGTTTAAATGCACGAGAGAGCAGATTGTTGGGCAACCCCCTTATAAATTTTCACCACCACTTCAACCAGATGAACGTGATTCCAAAGAAAAAGCCCTTGAGAAGATAAATGCCGCCCTCTCTGGTAACCCCCAGTTTTTTGAGTGGAAACACTGTCACTATGATGGTACACCCTTTGACGCAGAGGTAAGCCTCAATTCTATAGAATTAGGCGGTGAAACACTTATACAGGCAATAGTACGTGATATCACAGAACGAAAGCAGACAGAGAAAGAGCTCCGTGAAAGTGAAGAGCGTTTCAGGGATATCTCCAATAGTATTGCTGACTGGATCTGGGAGGTTGATGAAAATGGTGTATACAGATATTGTTCAGAGAAAACCAAAGAAGTGCTGGGCTATACCCGGGAAGAAATCATTGGAAAAACTCCCTTTGATTTCATTTCACCAGATGATAGAGAACGGGTTTCAGGCATTTTCTCAGAGATAGCCCGGGATCGAAAACCTATCATAGACCTTGAAAACTGGAACATAAGAAAGGATGGTAAACCTGTCTGTCTTCTCACTAACGGGTTTCCTGTATTTGATGAGCAGGGAAATTTTAATGGATACCGCGGCGTAGACAAAGATATTACAGAACGTAAGAAGGCAGATATAGCTTTAAGGGAGAGCGAAGAGAAATATCGTACCCTTATTGAGGATTCAAGGGATGCGATATTTATCACGACTAAAGAAGGGAATTTTATTGATGTAAATAAATCGTTTTTAACCCTTTTTGGTTATAAGAAAGAAGAGTTGAAAAAACTTAATGCCAGAGATACCTATCTCAACCCCTCTGAAAGAGAAAGGTATAAACAGGAAATGGAAAAAAATGGTTCTTTAAGAGATTTTGAGGTCAGGTTACAGAAAAAGGATGGGAAGGTAATGGACTGCCTACTTACAGCAACTGCCAAGCGCGCCGATGATGGAAGTCTCCTGGGTTATCAGGGTATCATCAGGGACATTACAGGGCGTAAACAAATAGAAGATACAATCAAAGATTCCGAACGGCGGTTAATCGACATCATTAATTATCTTCCTGATACAACATTTGTAATAGGTCTTGATGGCAAGGTAATAGCATGGAACAAAGCCGCAGAAGAAATGACCGGTGTTAAGGCTAAAGATATATTGGGCAAAGACAATTACGAATATGCCCTGCCATTCTATGGAAAAAGAAGACCCATATTAATAGATTTAGCGCTGTCCTTTCATGACGAGACAATTGAAAAGCGGTATCCATTCGTGAAACGGGAGGGTAGTACCCTTGTTACGGAACTATACGTTCCTGCTTTTAAGCCTGGCGGGTCTTATCTATGGGCAAAGGCTAAACCCCTGTATGATGTCCATGGAAATATTGTTGGAGCAATCGAAACGGTGCGTGACATTACTGACATTAAGCACACCGAGGAAAACCTCAAAAATGCTTACAAGACAACCCACGAGATTATAGAAAATGCCCCTTTCGGTGTTTCTGTGTTAAACGAGGAAGGTAGTATCGAATATACAAACCCTGCACAGCTCAGGATAACAGGCGCTACCTACGAACAGTTGATAGGTCTTAACCTGTTGACCTTCCAATCCTACATAGAAACGGGTCTTGTTGAAAAAATCCTTGCAGGTTTACGAGGTGAGCCTTTCAGGGTAGATGCTGTTAAATACACATCACATTTTGCTAAAAAAACTACTATTAGAAACTTTATTGGAATACCATTAGAACAAGAAGGAACAAAAAAGCTGCTTTTATTTGTTGAGGATATTACTGAACGAAAGTTCGCAGAAGAGGCATTAAAGGAAAGCGAAGAAAAATTCCGTTCTATTTTTGAGGGATCGAGAGACGCTATATACACCACCACAGGGGATGGCAAACTCACCAGTGTCAACCAGTCCTTTCTGGACCTCTTTGGCTATGCAAAGGATGAAACAATGAAGCTCAACGCAAAGGCTGCATATGCAACATCTGAAGACCGTGAAATATTTAAACAGGCTATAAAAGAAAGCGGTTCTGTCAGGGATTTGGAACTTAAGCTTCGAAATAAAGATGGAAGAATAATGGATTGCCTGCTCGCAGTCACCACAAAACAGGCCGGTGATGGTAGAATTCTTGAATACCAGGGCATCATCCGTGACGTCACCGAACGTAAGAAGGCAGAAGAGACAATCACACATATGGCTTACCATGACGCCTTAACCGGCTTACCCAACAGAATGCTCTTCAATGACCGTCTTAACATGGCAACGATTAGTGCACAGCGGAACAAACAAAAATTAGCTGTAATGATGCTCGACCTGGATAAATTCAAGGATGTGAACGATACATTAGGGCACAATACAGGTGACATGCTGCTGAAGGCTGTTGCAAACTGTCTCACAGTTGTCCTCAGAAAAGGTGATACCACTGCCCGTCTGGGAGGAGATGAATTCTTATTACTCCTGACGGATATAGTAAAAACAGAAAATGCAGGGGGGGTTGCTCAGAAAATCCTTGAAGCCTTTCAAAAACCTTTTGTCTTTGATGGTCAAGAAGTCTACATTACCACAAGTATTGGGATCGCCATTTATCCTGAGGATGGTGAAGACATCGATACTTTAATAAAGCATGCAGATATAGCCATGTACAGCGCTAAAAAAGGTGGTCGAAACGCATATCAATACTATAAGGCATGAAAGAACCCAAAAAGGAGTCTAAAACTCAACATTTTGTGTGGAAACGTAATGAGACTTCTTCATTTAATCCGTATCACAGGGCGGGACCTTTTCCTTTAAGGTCTTTAGCTTTATATCGGTAAGTTCTGGTTCAATCTCATAAGAGGACTTGGCATATTCATCCTTTTTCTTCATAATAAGCCATTCCTTTGCCTTGCCCTTAAGCCTTGTCATCACGAAGGCCCCTTTGAGCTTTTTCCCTTTAAGTACAAATTCAAGCTGTCCCTTATCCATATAACCCTTTATGAGCTCATATGTCCCAGAATCCCAGACAAGCACCGGGCCTGCCCCATAGTACCCCTCAGGGATTATACCCTCAAAAGTTCCATAATCGAGAGGATGGTCATCTACCATAATGGCAAGCCTTTTGTCGCCCGGAGACATGGAGGGCCCCTTTGGTATTGCCCATGATTTAAGAACACCATCCATCTCCAGTCTAAAGTCGTAGTGGAGTCTTCTTGAATGGTGTTCATGAACAACAAAGTATGCCATGTTCAAATAATACCATACTCGCTAAACTAAAATTCCTCGTATACCCTCTCAGGTCAAGCACAATAACGGTAATATTATCAGTACTCCCTTCATCAATTGCCCTTTCCTTTACCAGTTCTGCTGCCTTTTGAGGGCTTTCCGCTTTTCTCACCAACTCCAAGACTTCCTGAGGGATCAGCACGTCCCATACACCATCACAGGCAAGGATGGCATAATCATTCTCTTTACCCGGGTATCCCACAATTATTCTCGGTTCGCAACTTACGTAAGGTTTAAGGGATGCATCTCCAAGGGCACGGCTCATTGCAAGCATACCCTGAACCCTTGGAACATCGTAAAAAATCACCTTCCCACCGAGGGATTCTATTCTCGATTTTTCTTCAGGCAGGTGCGGTTTATGGTCAACCGTTAGTGCAAAAGCCCCGTGGGCTGTGCCAATTATTATCCTTGTGTCGCCAACGTTTGCAGCTATAAATCTATCATCTATAATATAGAAATTGGCAGCAGCGGTACCACTCTCAATACCACTACTCACAATATAGTCATCAACTATGCGATATGCATCTCTCAAGAGCTCGTACTCATGGCCCTGTTCTCTCAATGGCTTATCTGACTCCCTTGACCATGCATGCAAAAAATGGGGTGTTAACATCTCAGCCGCAACCTGTGCTGCTCTCCTCCCTGCATGACCGTCGTATATCTCGGCACTGAAAAAGTTTTTCTCTGGTATCTGATAAATCGCATGTTCGTCCTCCATCCTCTCCCGCCAGCCAATATCTTCACTGATGCCAATGAGAATATTCATCAACCCACCCTGAGTTCTTCTGTATATATTAGCCTTATATCTTTAAAAATTCCAGCTTTGTGAAACTGGTATATTAAATTTCCTGGGGAATACCTTAATTCCCTGTATACCCTTGTATATAAGGGTTTGAATAATTTGACAAATCTCAGGTAAGGTAGGTATTATATTAGCATGGCAAATAAGAAAAAACTGGTATCAGGCCAAAAACTCTCTGAAAAATTTGTCATTTACAAACCGGATCAACTAAGTTACCAAAAACTACACCTCTGTAATTACTTACGAGAATTACCCGAAATCAATCCTGATGAGGCTGGCAATTCGGGATCAGCACACCAGGGCAATAAAGAAAATCGCGTAACGGTATCTATAATTAAACAATCGAAGACTGCATTCACATAAGGGCTTAAAAAAACAAGAGTTTAATTGACAGATAAAGACAGGACTGTTATATTTAACTCCATCATGTTTGACAGGATACGTGAGGATATCAATGCAGTTTTCGAAAGAGACCCCGCTGCGAAAAGCGTAATCGAGATTATATTCTGTTACCCTGGTTTTCATGCAGTTATATTTTACAGGGTTTCTCGGTGGTTCTGGATTCACAGGATGTACCTGATCGGAAGGCTTATATCGCACATAGGGAGATTTCTGACAGGGATAGAAATACACCCAGGTGCGAGGATTGGTAAAAGATTTTTTATAGACCACGGCATGGGGGTGGTTATAGGAGAAACGTCAGAAATTGGTGATAATGTTACGTTGTACCATGGCGTAACACTTGGAGGCACCACGTGGAAAAAAATAAAAAGGCATCCTACGATTGGAAATAACGTAGTCGTGGGTGTTGGTGCAAAAATACTTGGTCCTGTTAAAATTGGGGACAATACAAAGATCGGAGCCAATTCAGTTGTAGTGAATGAAATACCGCCCAATTCAATTGTTGTGGGCATCCCTGGAAAGGTTGTATTCAGGGTTGAAGGCGAAAAACGGATTCAGATGGACAGTGCATTTATGCCAGATCCCCAATCAAGGGCCATTACAAACCTACTCGAGAGGGTGAAACAACTTGAGGAGAGACTCGATAAGCCAGTGAATAGTGATAAAGCCAGTGAATAGTGAACAGTATAAAATAAATATTCAGAATACAGGGGTCAGAAGTCAGAATTTAAAAAAGGCCGAACTCCGAACTTATAACTCCGAACTAATACCTCAAACAGTCAAATTATTGGATTAAATCGTGTACGAGGAGAGATTTTACAGGGGTATAACAAAACCAAAGGATCTGATATGTTACGAAGTCAAATTGAAAGAAACAGACCTTTTATGCTGTACTAAAGTGGATATAAAGTCATTTATAGAGGATAGGGTATTTTTTTACAGAAATCAGCTTGAGGAATACATAAGGGTGAGGCCTGTATTTAAAGATAGTTTATTGCCCATTGATTACGATGCCTTCGCACCGGAAATTACAAAGGAGATGATAAAGGCTTCGACACTGGTTGGCGTTGGGCCCATGGCTACCGTTGCAGGAGCAATTGCTGAATTTGTGGGAAGGGATATCTCCCCTTTGACGGATGAGTATATTATAGAAAATGGTGGTGATATTTATCTTAAGACAAATATTGAAAGGGTAATCCTCGTATATGCAAAAAACTCCCCATTCAGTGAAAAGATCGGGATAAAGCTGAAACCCGGTAATTCGCCTTATGGGGTGTGCACGTCTTCAGGAACTGTAGGGCATTCCTTGAGTTTTGGGAAGGCCGATGCAGTATGCATTGTGGGGACTTCTTCACTTTTTACAGATGGACTTGCAACTTGCCTGGGTAATATTGTAAAAAATAAGGATGATATCCCGGTTGCCCTTGAAAAGGGGAAGACATATTTAGATGTAATGGGCATATTAATCATCCTTGGAGAAAACCTTGGTGTATGGGGTAATTTAGATATAGTAAAAGTGTGAGGTTTATGATGAAGAAAAGAATAATTCTGAGATTTAAAAGAAATACGGTGGATAAGCCCATAGTGTATAGACTCGTAAAAGATTATAACCTGATTTTCAACATATTGAGGGCTAATTTTTCGCCAAGGGCTGATTCTATGATGGTGATGGAAATAGAAGGTATGGAAGAAAACTTTGAAAGGGGCATTGAGTATCTGAAAAGCTGGAATATAGATATAGAACCTATAGAGCAGGATATAAACAGGAACGAGTCAAAATGTGTTCATTGCGGGGTATGTACAAGTGTGTGTGCACCTGATGCGTTGTATGTTGATAGAAAAACAATGAAAGTGGGGTTTGATTACGAGAAATGTGTAGCCTGCGAGTTGTGCGTGAAGGTCTGTCCCGTGAAGGCTATGAATGTATTTTTTGATTAGAGAGAAACATGAAAAAGGTATATTTCGACAATAATGCCACTACCCCGATTCACCCGGAAGCAGCACATTTTGTAAAGCCTTTTTTTAATGAACTCTTTGGTAATCCATCAAGCCTCCACTGGGCAGGAAGAGAGGCGAGGGTTTATTTTGAGAAGGCACGGGAACAGGTAGCGGGTATAATTCATGCAGAGATAGGAGAGGTTGTCTTTACGAGTTCCGGAACAGAAAGCGATAACCATGCAATAAAAGGTGTAGCCTATGCAAAAAGGGACAAAGGGAATCATATCATAACAACAAAGGTTGAACACCCGGCAGTGTTAAACACATGTAAATATCTTGAGAGTAAAGGGTTCGATGTTACCTATCTTCCCGTTGATGGTAATGGACAGATAGACCTTGAAGATTTAAAGAGGGCGATAAGAAGGAACACTATCCTTATTTCTGTCATGTATGCAAATAACGAAACAGGCACCCTTTTACCGATAAAGGAAATCGGGGAGATAGCAAAAGATTCTAACATTATTATTCACTCAGATATGGTGCAGGCCATGGGGAAGATAGACATTGACATGAACTTTCTGAATGTGGACCTGGCAAGTTTCTCAGGTCATAAGGTGTATGCACCGAAGGGTGTGGGAGCCATCTATATAAGAGAGGGGTTAGAAATAGATAACCTGATTCATGGAGGTCATCAGGAGGCGTCGAGAAGAGCAGGAACAGAAAACGTGATCGGGATAGTAGCCTTTGGCAAGGCCTGTCAAATAGTAAAGTCTGAAATGAAAGAGGATAACAGACGGATTGAAAATTTGAGAAAAAGATTGCTCGAAGGCATTATGGAAAAGGTCGAGCATGTGAGGCTAAACGGACATCCATCGAACAGATTGCCAAACACATTGAATCTGAGTTTTGAATACGTAGAAGCTGAATCATTACTCATTGCCCTTGATTTGAATGGAATTGCAGTTTCTTCAGGTTCTGCCTGCTCATCAGGTTCAACAGAACCTTCCCATGTGCTCCTTGCTATGGGTATCCCGTCAGAGGCATGTCAGAGCGCAGTAAGGTTAAGCCTGGGAAGGGAAAACACCGAAGAAGATGTTAATTATGCACTCTCTGTTATACCAGGCGTTGTAAATAGGCTCAGAGAAATGTCACCGTTCTACAAGAAATAGGGCTAACCCCTGATTTTAATATGAAATTCTTCATACACACAACAGGTTGTAAGGCAAACCAGTGGGATTCATATATAATCTCAAACAAACTCCAGAAAGAAGGTCTTACTCTATGCCCCTTGCCCTATGCCGATTTTATCATTATAAACGCCTGTACATTAACGGCTGGAGCAGAACGGGACATAAAGAGGTTCATAAACCGGGGCAGGAGTATAAACGAAAAGGCAAAAATAATCCTCGCAGGCTGCCATGCTCAAGTCTATCCAGATAAAGCATTTGGTGCAGATATTATACTGGGGCAAAATGATAAATTTCATATCGAAAGATTCTTAAATAAAGAAGGATGTTTTGTGAAAAGTACAAGGGCATTTCCTATGGAAGAAAGTATAATTAATGGTCTTCCAGAGGGCAGAACAAGATTTTTCTTCAAGATACAGGATGGCTGTGATAAGTTTTGCAGTTATTGTATCGTCCCATATGCAAGAGGAAAATCGAGAAACAGGCCCATATCAGAGATTATAGAGGTGATGAAACTCCTGAAAGAGAGGGGCATAAAAGAGGTTGTTCTTACTGGTATTGAAATATCTTCATACAAGGATTTAACAACAGGTATGGATTTAAAGGGGCTTCTGAATTTACTTGAAAAGAGCGATACGCCACAACGGATACGGATCAGTTCAATCGACCCCCTATACATCGATAGGGAGTTCATGAAAACTATTGCACACTCCAAAAAGATTACTAAAAGCCTGCACATACCCTTACAGAGCGGATCTGATAGGATACTCGAGACAATGGGAAGGAAATATTCGAAAGCATTTATAATGGATACCGTGGAAATGCTGAAAAAGGGCATAGAGGATATCGGGATAGGCATGGATGTTATGGTAGGTTTTCCAACGGAAGATGAGGATGCATTCCTGGAAACATATAGACTCCTGGATACAATTGATATCTATTATCTCCATATTTTTCCATATTCCGTTAGAAAGGGGGCTATTTCATCATCTATGGAAGATGATGTGCCGGAATCTATAAAAAAAGAAAGGGCCCACAGGCTTAAGAAACTTGATATAAACAAAAGAAAGGTATTCTACAATCGATTCATAGGCAAGAAGGCATGGATTATCCCTGAAGGAAAAGTATATAAGGGTCTTTTTATGAGGGGGTATACTGATAATTATATTCCTATTTACATACCTTATAAAAAAGGTCTTGAAAACAATCTGACCGAGGTTACAATAAAAGGGATACGTGATAATATGGTAATAGGAGAAGTCAGCAGACAGTAAGGAGTAGACAGTAGGCAGTAGGTGGTTTTTCACTGCTTACTCCATACTGCATACTGCTTATTTAAAGCAAGGGGGTTTATGTTTATTTACGGGAACCTTCTTACAAGTATAGCTTATGTATTGAATATTTTACTTGAGATATACCTGTGGGTAATTATTATAAGGGCTATTCTCTCATGGATTAGACCCAATCCCTATAATCCCCTTGTCAGGATTATATATGGACTGGTAGACCCTATAACATACAGGATTTCAAGATTATTTCCCACAAGGATAGGCATGATAGATATTTCCCCATTTATACTCCTGATTTTTATTATATTCCTTCAGAAATTCCTTATCAGAACGCTTTTTGATATCGGGATGAGGATGGGATAAAATTTAGGGTATAGGGTGTAGGGTACAGGATATAGCTTATCCCTGACGTTAATATGAATATCGAGATAAGGGTCATAACAAACGCAAAAAAGAAAGAGATAAAGAGAGAAGATTCCGGGTGGAAAGTGAAACTCACATCTCTGCCCCGGGGCGGTAAAGCAAATGAAGAACTTATTGAATACCTTGCAAGTCTATTTTCTGTCAAAAAGTCTGAAATAAAGATTTTAAGGGGAAAAAAGGATAAGAAAAAGTTGGTTTTCATACCTGTTGATGAGGAGACATTAAATGCTTTTTTGAAAGAAAAGGCAAGGGTTACAACAAGTTAATTTGCTTGACAACCAAAGGTCAAACCCATTATATTATCAAACTCAAAAGAAGGCAACATTGATTATCAAAATTTCAGCGATTGAAGATAAATTAGTGGTAAGGGGCAATATGGAGAGTTCACAGTTTACAAGAACCGACGAAAATGAATTTGTTTCTCTTTCACCGGTAAGTTATGAGCTTACTATTAAAAAGATTGAAGACCTCGTAACTGTGGAAGGTCCGATTAGCTGCACACTGACCATGACCTGCGTAAAATGTCTGGATGAATTCACCTTACCAATGAATGTAAATCTTGATATAGAGCTCGCACCAAGGGTTCCCACCCCTCATGTATCTGAACTTGAACTAAAAGACAATGATATGGATGTATATTATTATGAAGGAGATGAGATAGATTTAGACCCATTTGTATATGACGAGGTAGTACTGAATATACCTATGAGACCCATTTGTAAAGAGGAATGCAAGGGACTTTGTGATGTTTGTAGAAAAAACAAAAATTACGAAGAGTGTAATTGCAATAAGGTTTCTGACACATTGCTGGGAGAAAAATTAAAATCTTTTTTAACTTAAGTAAGGAGAGACTGATATGGCTGTTCCAAAGAGAAAAACCACAAAATCTAAAAGAGACAAAAGAAGGACCCATTACAAGGCAACACCTTTAAATGTTGTTCTCTGCCCAAACTGTAAAGAACCCAAGTTACCTCATATTGTGTGTCCCAAATGCGGGATGTACAAGGGCAAAAAGTATTTGGAGATAGAGGAAACTTAACATAATGGTGAAGATAGCGGTAGATGGTATGGGGGGGGATTTTGCACCCAATGTCGTGGTATTGGGAGCAGAATCTGCATGTAAAAAAAAGATAGCAGATGTAGTTCTCGTAGGTGATGAAAACGCTATAAAACCCCTGATAAATAATATAGATGGTATAGAGATTGTTCATACCCCCGTATATGTGGAGATGGACGATACTCCCTCAAGTGCCCTGAGAAGAAAAAGGGATTCTTCTATAAATAAAGCCTTTGAATTACTTAAAGCTAAAGATGTTCAGGCCGTTGTTACTGCTGGCAATTCCGGTGCAGCAATGGCCTTTGCAATCTTTACCCTGGGAAGATTGCCGCTGGTTGACAGACCGGCAATTGCAACTCTACATCCAAATATAAAGGGCAGTATATCAATACTTTTAGATGCAGGTGGCAATGTGGACTGCAAATCTATGCATCTTGTTCAATTCGCCGTCATGGGTAATGCATTCGCGCGATGCATCCTCGGGATAGATAGACCCAGGATTGGCCTTTTAAGCAATGCCGAGGAAGAAACAAAGGGGAACGAACTGACAAGGGAGGTTCATGCTATCATCAAGACATTAAACCTCAATTATATTGGTTATGTTGAGGGCACAGACATGTATAATGGGAATGCGGATGTGGTTGTTAGTGACGGTTTTGTGGGCAATGTGGTAGTGAAGGTAAGCGAAGGGGTAGCAGAAATTCTAAACACCTTTCTTAAGGAGAACATTCGCAAGAGTTTCAGGAGGAAGATGGGGTATTTACTTTTGAAAGATACCTTTGAAGAGCTTGCGAGAAAGATGGACTACTCAGAATATGGTGGAGCACCTCTTTTAGGGGTAGATGGTATCTGTATCATATGTCATGGTAAATCCAATGAAAGGGCTATAAAAAACGCAATAGCATTAGCAAAAAGTTTCATTGAGAAAAATTTAAATGAGGCTATTAAAGAGGGAATGCAAAGTTATCAATCGGTTGAGAGGACAAAGGAGAAATAGACATGGACTATTTTATTACAGAAGACCAGAAACACATTCAGGCACTGGCTCGCAGGATTGCAGAGGAAAGGATAGTCCCGATCAGGGCAGAGCTTGATGAAAATGAGGAATTCCCCTGGGGTATAATGAAAATATGTGCAGAGACAGGCCTTTTTGGTGTGAGCATACCCGAAGCATACGGAGGAATGGGCGGGGGATGCTTTGAAAACTGTATAGTTGTTGAGGAATTAAGCAGGGCATGTCTTGGTGTTTCTGTGAGTTATGCGGCAAGTCTTCTCGGGGCACATCCTATCTTACTCGGCGGTTCAGAAGAACTGAAGAAAAAATACCTTACCGATATAGCGAGCGGCAAAAGACTTGCAGCCTTTGCCCTTACTGAACCAAACGCCGGCAGTGATGCTCAGGGTATCAGGACAGAGGCCAAAAAATTGGGTGATGAATACATTCTGAATGGCACAAAACAATGGATTACAAATGGTGGCGAGGCTGAAATATATACTGTGATTGCAAAGACTGACAGGAGTAAGGGCGGAAGGGGTGCAACAGCGTTCATATTAGAAAAAGGGATGGAGGGCTTTTCCTTTGGCAAAAAGGAGAAAAAGCTTGGTATTAGAGCTTCTGCAACAAGGGAGCTCATATTTCAGGATTGCAAAGTTCCCAAAAAAAATGTTATAGGTAGAGAAGGCATGGGTTTTATTTTAGCCATGAGGACCTTCGACAGGACAAGGCCGGGTATTGGTGCTCAGGCAGTGGGAGTGGCCCAGGGTGCTCTTGAGGCTGCCATTAACTATGCAAGGGAAAGGGAACAGTTTGAAAAGAAGATTATCTCTTTTCAAGCAATACAACACATGCTTGCAGATATGGCAACGCAGATTGAGGCTGCCCGTGCCCTTGTCTATGCAGTAGCCCGCTATGTAGACAGTGGTGGAAAAGATTTTTCCAAGGTTTCTGCCATGAGCAAGGTATTTCCTAGTGATACGGCCATGAAGGTGACCATTGATGCAATCCAGATTCTGGGAGGATATGGATATATGAGGGATTATCCTGTGGAAAAGATGATGAGGGATGCAAAGATACTCCAGATATATGAAGGAACAAACCAGATTCAGAGAAATGTCATTGCCCTTGAGCTCGTCAGGGAAGCTGCATCGAAGAGGAGATAAATGAAAAAGATAGGCATTGTTTTCCCCGGCCAGGGTTCTCAATATGTCGGCATGGGGAAAAAGCTTCACGACCGTTTTGATGATGTGAAAGGGTTGTTCAATACAGCCGATGCAACACTTGGTTTTTCTATCACAAACCTATGTTTTAACGGGCCAGAAGATGAATTGAGGCAGACCTACAACACACAACCAGCAGTGTTGCTTGTAAGCTACGTTATCTGGCATGTATTAAAAAAAGAAATGGACATTGAACCATATCTCGCTTCAGGACATAGCCTCGGCGAATACACTGCACTGCTTGTAAGCGGCTTTTTTAATTTTGAAGATGCACTAAGGATCACAAGAAAAAGAGGGTTGCTCATGGAAGAATCGTGCCCAAAGGGCAGAGGTGGTATGGTAGCACTAATCGGAGCAGATATGAAAAAGGTGGAACCTGTTTTAAAAGAGGTGTCTCACAATGATTATGTTGCTGTTCCTGCAAATTTAAACTCCCCTGAACAGGTCGTTTTATCAGGCAATATTGATGCATTAAAGGAAAGTGTGGATAAGCTAAAGGGTATAGGATATAAAAAGGCTATCTTTTTAAATGTTTCAGGCCCGTTTCATAGTCCTCTTATGAAAGAGGCAGCAGAAAAATTGAAGGACGAGTTGAATAAGACTCTAAAAGGAGATATGCGTATACCTGTTGTATCGAATGTGGACGCGACCCCGGGGCAAGAAAAGGATCAGGCCCTTGATAAACTTTACAGACAGATGTTTTCGCCTGTTTTGTGGGAAATGTGTGTCAGGAGAATGACAAAAGAGGGTGTGGAGATATTCCTTGAAGTTGGTCCACAAAAGGTGCTTACGAACCTGATAAAGAGGATAGAACCTAATGTCCCGTGCTACAGTATAGAAGAGATGAAAGACATTGAATCATTAAAGGATATTCTGACATGAATAAGTTGATAGACGCGGGTACCCACTTGTGGGTGGGGGGAATGATCGTCCTTCGTCCTTCGGTAAGGCATCGCAATGCGAAATACCGAACGGGGTTTTAAGATGAACGGTACTGTTACAATAATTACAGGCGGTTCTCAAGGGATAGGAAGAGGTATAGCAGAGTTTTTAGCAGATAAGGGCGGAGATATTGCAATATTCGATATTATTGATGGAAGCGATGTAATAAGTGAAATTATAAAGAAAGGCGGAAGGGCAGAGTTTTTCCATGTTGATGTAACAGATTTTCATGCTGTCGAGGAGGCTGTAGAAGGCGTTATGAGAAAGATGGGGAGAATTGATAATCTTGTAAATAACGCCGGTATTGCAATAGATAAATTGCTGGTGAGAATGAAAGAAGAAGATTGGGATAGGGTCATTCAGGTAAATTTGAAAAGTGCATTTAACTGCACAAGGGCTGTTATTAAGCATATGTTAAAAACAGGTGGCAATATAGTAAGTATCTCGTCAATTACCGGAATAATGGGCAATGCAGGTCAATCAAACTATGCTGCAAGCAAAGCGGGCCTTATTGGTTTTACAAAGAGTATTGCAAAAGAATATGGGGAAAGAGGTATAAGGGCAAATGCTATTGCCCCTGGATACATAAAGACAAAAATGACAGAATCGTTAGATGATAAAACCAGGGAAGAAATGTTTAAGGCAATCCCTTTAAAGAGGTTTGGGAAACCATTAGATGTTGCCCATGTGGTATATTTCCTTCTTTCAGAGTATGGAGGTTATGTGACTGGAGAGGTGATAAATGTTAATGGAGGTTTATATATGTAATGTTTGGGGTATTTCCCCTATAAAAAATGAGGAGGTAGTTAGATGACAGTTGTTGAAAAGGTAAAGAAGATGATAGTAGATCAGCTTGGGGTTAGTGAGTCTGAGGTAATTCCAGAAGCAAAGTTTATTGACGACCTTGGAGCGGATTCGCTTGATATTGTGGAGCTTATTATGGCACTGGAAGATGAATACGGTATTGAAATTCCTGATGAAGACGCAGAGAAAATAGAGACTGTGGGTGATGCAATAAAGTATATAGAAGAACATTTGGCTGAGAAAAAGTAGAGAGGTGGAAAGCGTTGAAGAGAAGGGTCGTTGTCACCGGTGTTGGTCTTGTTACACCTCTTGGTATAGGAATAGACAATGTATGGGATAACATACTGAATGGTAAATCGGGTATTTCGGCGATAACAAGGTTTGATACATCCCAGTTCGAAACAAAGTTCGCAGGTGAGATTAAAGGGTTTAACCCCGAAGATTACATATCTCACAAAGAGGTCAAAAAGATGGATCTTTTTATCCATTATGCCCTCGGCGCTACAAAGATTGCAATGGACGATGCAGGTCTCGATATGTCGAGGGAAGATGCCGAGAGGGTAGGAGTAATTGTCGGAACCGGGCTTGGCGGACTCCCAACACTTGAAAAATACCACAGTGTCCTTCTGGAAAGGGGACCTGGCAGGATAACACCTTTTTTTATCCCCATGCTTATAGCCAATGAAGCGCCGGGTCATATAGCCATTCAATATGGGATTAAAGGGCCCAATCTATGTATTGTAACCGCCTGTGCTACGGGAGCACATTCCATTGGAGATGCATATAGGGTCATCCAGTATGGTGATGCAGATGTAATGTTGGCAGGAGGATGCGAAGCAAACCTGACCCCCCTTACCGTTGGTGGTTTTAATGCAATGAAAGCGCTTTCCAGAAGAAACGATGAGCCTGAGAAAGCCTCCAGGCCTTTCGAGAGGGATAGAGATGGGTTTGTTGTGGCAGAAGGGGCCGGGATAATCATCCTGGAAGAACTCGAGCATGCACTCAAAAGGGGTACGAAGATCTATGCAGAGATAGTAGGTTATGGGTACAATAGTGATGCATATCACATTAGTGCGCCCTGCCCGGATGGGGATGGCTTTATACGGTGCATGAGAATGGCACTAAAGGATGCCCAATTATCAACAGAAGATGTGGATTACATCAATGCTCATGGGACATCTACTGAACTGAATGATCGTGTTGAGACAATTGCTGTAAAGGAAGTTTTTAAAGAACGGGCCTACAAGATACCTGTAAGTTCAACAAAATCCATGACAGGTCATCTATTAGGGGCAGCAGGTGCGATAGAAGCCATATTTACCATCCTGAGTATAAGGGATCAAATCTGCCCCCCAACGATCAACTATGAAAACCCTGACCCCGAATGTAACCTTGATTATGTGCCCAATAAAGCACGGAGCCACAAAATAAATGTTGCAATGTCAAATGCTTTTGGATTTGGAGGAACAAATTGTACACTTGTATTCAGGAGATTCAGATCTTGAAGATCGCTATTGGATCAGACCACGTAGGGTATGAATTAAAGGAATACTTGAAGCAGAAATTAAAAGAAAAAGATTACCATTTAATTGATGCCGGAACAGAAACCGATGCATCAGTAGATTACCCGGATTTTGGCATAAAGGTGGCAAAACTTGTATCAGATGGGGAAGTAGAAAGAGGCATTCTTATCTGTGGAACAGGTGTAGGCATGAGTATCACGGCAAATAAGGTTAGAGGCATAAGGGCAGCACTTGTATATGACCTCTATACTGCCATACAGAGCAGAAAACATATTGATGCAAACATTCTTGTACTTGGAGGCAGAGTAACAGGAAAAGGGCTTGCAGAAGAGATTGTTAAGGTCTGGCTTGATACTCCATTCGACGGGGGAAGACACAAGAGAAGGATAGAAAAAATAGAACAGTGGGAAAACAAACATTTAAATTAAAGTATGAATATGAAAGATAAAGATAGAGAAATCTCCGAGCTTATCAGACACGAGATAGAGAGGGAAGAATACAGCCTTATACTTATCGCATCTGAAAACTATGTGGATGAAGAAATACTCGAGGTACAAGGCTGTGTATTAACAAACAAATATGCAGAGGGTTATCCAGCAAAGAGATACTATAGCGGCTGTAGATATCTCGATGAAATCGAGACTATAGCAATAGAGAGGGCAAAAGCATTATTTAAAGCAGAACACGCAAATGTTCAACCTCATTCCGGCTCTGCTGCGAATATGGCTGTATTTTATGCTGTCCTCAATATAGGAGATAAAATACTCGGGATGGATATAGCCCATGGGGGTCACCTGACACACGGTTCCAATGTGAGTTTTTCTGGAAAATTATATAAGTCTATTGGTTACAAAGTATCGGCAAAAGATGAAATGCTGGATTATGATGAAATCAGAAGCATCGCTTTAAAAGAAAAACCAAAATTGATTATAGCAGGAGCAAGTGCATATTCAAGGACTATAGACTTTAAGAGATTTAGAGAGATTGCAGATGAGGTGGGTGCTTATCTAATGGTAGATATGGCTCACATTGCAGGTCTTGTGGCTGCAGGATGCCACCCAAGCCCCATGGAATTTGCCCACTTTGTAACAACAACAACCCACAAAACCCTCCGCGGTCCACGAGGGGGTATAATTCTCTGTAAAAAAGAGTTTGCAAAAATCATTGATCAGGCTATATTTCCAGGAACACAGGGTGGTCCACTTATGCATGTAATTGCGGCTAAGGCCGTTGCACTGAAAAAAGCAATGAGCGAAGAGTTTAAACAATATCAAAGGCAGATCATTGCGAATGCAAAATATCTATGCAGTTGCATGGAAAAACGTGGTTACAGGATAGTTTCTGGAGGTACGGATAACCACCTCTTTCTTATCGATCTCTCGAATAAAGGGATAACCGGAAAGGAAGCTCAGGAAGCACTTGAAGAAAGTGGTATCATGGTCAATAAAAATCTTATACCCTTTGACAGCAAAGGCCCAAGCGTTACAAGCGGTATAAGAATAGGGACTCCGGCAGTTACTACACGGGGCATGAAAGAGAGAGAAATGGATGTGATTTCTGAACTAATAGATAAAGTTTTAAAATCCCTTGAGGACGAAAGATTACATTCTGATATCAAAGAAAAAGCGAAGGCGTTATGTAAGAAATTTCTTTTTTATTCTCATATATACAAGATATGAAAACATGCCGACCGGATTGGGATTCCTATTTCATGGAAATAGCAAAAATTGTTTCAAAAAGGTCTACCTGTATAAGGAGGAATGTGGGGGCTTTAATCGTTAAGGACAAAAGAATACTCTCTACAGGCTATAACGGTGCGCCAATAAATTTAAAGCACTGCATGGATAGAGGATGCCTGAGACAGACGTTGAACGTGGCATCAGGTGAAAGGCATGAGCTATGCAGGGGGCTTCATGCGGAACAAAATGCAATTATACAAGCCGCATACCATGGTGTATCGATAGATGGTGCCCAGCTCTATTCCACCCATCTGCCCTGCTCTATATGTATAAAAATGATTATCAATGCAGGAATATCAAGGGTATTTTATCTTGATGGTTATCCGGATAACCTTGCCTCTGAACTTGTTCGCGAATCAGGTATTGTTCTACACAAAGTTAAAATCAATGAGCATTCAGAGTTCGGGGTTCGGCCTGCCCTGCTTCGCAGAACGAGGTCAGGGGGTTCGGGGTCTAAAAACTCAAAACTTAAAACTCGAAACTCGAAACTTCATTCGAAGCCATGAAATGTCCTTTCTGTGATTATTTAGAGAGTAAAGTGCTTGATTCGAGGATGAGTAAGGAGATGGATACTATAAGGAGACGTAGAGAATGTCTCAAGTGCGGAAAGAGATTTACTACAGCAGAAAGGCTCGAAGAGGGGCTCCCCTTAGTAATAAAAAAGGATGACAGAAGAGAGGTATTTGATAGAACAAAGATCTTAAGCGGGTTAAAGAAGGCGTGTGAGAAGAGACCCATAAGTATTACAAATCTTGAAAAAATCGTTTCGAGAATTGAATATAATCTTTTGGAGAAAGGTGAAAGAGAAATCAAGGCTTCTGAGGTTGGGGAAATGGTGATGGAAGAACTAAGAAAGCTTGATGAAATTGCATATGTACGGTTTGCATCGGTTTACAGGCAATTCAGGGACATCAACGAATTCATGGAGGAATTGAAAAACCTTCTCTTAAAAAAGGGTGAAGAGTGAAAGAAGAACAATACATGCGCATGGTTCTTTCTCTCGCACGGAGAGGGCTTGGTTCAACATCTCCCAACCCAATGGTTGGTGCAATTCTGGTTAAGGGGAAACGTATTGTCGGGAAGGGGTATCATAAAAAGGCAGGACTTCCCCACGCTGAGATCATTGCAATAAACGAGGCAAAGGAAGAAGCGAGAGGTTCCACGCTTTATGTAAACCTGGAACCCTGTGTTCACGTCGGGAGAACACCCCCCTGTATACACACAATAATAAAGGCAGGGATAAAAAAGGTAATAATCTCCATGCTCGATCCGAACCCCAGTGTAAATGGAAAAGGTATTGAGGCGTTAAAGAAAGCGGGAATAGATGTAAAGGTTGGCCTCCTTGAGAAAGAAGCGAGAAGATTGAATGAAGCCTTTATAGTTTATATGGAGAAAAAAAGACCCTTTTTTGTAATGAAAGCAGCGGTAAGCCTTGACGGGAAAATAGCAACAAAAACCTGTGATTCAAAATGGATATCAAATGAGGAGTCAAGAAGATATGTAAATAAATTGAGGTCGGAAATGGATGGGATAATGGTTGGAATTAATACTGTGATACTGGATAATCCGCTACTTATTCCAAAGGTTTTAAGACCCAAAAAGCACCCTGTTCGAATTATACTTGATTCGAAGCTAAGAATACCGCTTACATGTGACGTTGTGAAGACCTCTGAGAAATATAAAACATGGATATTTACCTCTGAAGATTCCAGAATCGATAAAGAAGCAAAACTTAAATCTATGGGTCTGGAGATTATCAGGATCCCCAAGGATGAGAATGGAAGGGTATCATTAAAACATGTAAATGAAGAATTATATAAAAGAGAGATTGTGGGTGTTCTTGTTGAGGGAGGCGGGGAGATAAACAGCGGTCTTTTAAAAGAAGGTTTTTTAGATAAGATTCTTCTATTCTATGCCCCGATGTTAATCGGCGGCAAGGGCGCCTTAAGCCTCATAGGCGGCAGGGGTGTAGATTTTTTAAAAGATGCATACAGAATAGACATTACTGCTATGAAAAGGTTTAAAGAAGATATATGTTTAGAGGGTTATGTTCACAGGAATTATTGAAAATATTGGAACTATAGTCAGTATAAACAAAATGAGCGGAAGATGGGAGTTTTCTATAAAAACAACCGTCATGCCTAATGATATCCGGGAAGGCGATAGTATCTCAATAGACGGGGTATGCTTAACTGTTAAAAGGGTAGCAAAAAACATGTTCTATGTCGATGCCTCCCTTGAAACTCTAAATTTAACAACGTTCAAGGAAAAAAAGACGGGTGACAGGGTAAATATTGAGAGGGCAATGAAGTCTGATGGTAGATTCGGAGGACACATTGTCATGGGACATGTGGATGGAATTGGCACAATTGTGGAGATGAAACAGTCAGGCGATTCAGTAAGATTAGAAATTCAAGTACCCGCCGATATATCTAAATATATCGTTAAGAAAGGGTCAATTGCAATCGATGGAATAAGCTTGACAGTGAATGAGCAAAGTGATAATAAATTTACGGTTAACATAATCCCGTACACGTTATCCAAAACCACTTTAGGTGAAAAAAACTTACGGGATAAGGTAAATATTGAAACGGATGTAATCGGAAAATATGTAGAGAATTTTATTACAAAAGGTAAGAATAAAGGGATAGACCTTGATTTCCTTTATAAGCATGGGTTTATAAAAGGGGAATAAGAAATGGCAATTTCAAAAATAGAGGATGTTATCCAGGACGCTCGAGAAGGCAAAATGGTGATAATCATCGATGATGAGGACAGAGAAAACGAAGGCGATGTCATGATAGCTGCCGAAAAGGTTACCCCTAAAGCCATAACGTTTATGGCGAGATATGCCTGCGGCCTTATATGCGTTTCTCTCACTGAAGAAAGGGTAAGGGAATTAGACCTTCCCTTAATGGTTAAGGATAATACTTCCCCATATAATACTGCCTTTACAGTTTCAATAGAGGCAAAAAGAGGAGTTACAACGGGTATCTCTGCCCATGACAGGGCAAAAACAATACAGGTGGCAATAGACGAAAAAACAACCCCCGATGACCTTGTAAGACCAGGCCACGTATTTCCTCTCATGGCAAGAAAAGGCGGGGTGCTTTTCAGGGTTGGTCATACAGAAGCCTCTGTGGACCTGGCAAGACTTGCAGGACTTAAGCCTGCTGGTGTTATATGTGAGATAATGAAAGAAGATGGTACTATGGCCCGGCTCCCAGACCTTGAAATTTTTGCGGAGCGCCATAATCTCAAGATAGCAACTATTGCAGACCTGATTAAATATAAGACGAAGAATGAAAAATTGGTAAGGAGGGTGGCGGAAACAAAAATTCCAACAAGATACGGCGGGGAATTCAGGTTAATCGGCTACGAGAATGACGTGGATAAAGAAATGCACATAGCACTTGTTAAGGGTGAAATAAAACCTGAAGATGTTGTGCTTGTAAGGGTTCATTCTGAGTGCTTCACGGGGGATGTGTTTGGCTCTATGAGGTGTGATTGCGGGGAACAATTGCATACTGCCCTGAAGATGATTGAGAAGGAAAAGCAAGGTGTTTTTCTTTACATGAGACAGGAAGGCAGGGGCATAGGGCTACTAAATAAACTTAAAGCTTATACCCTTCAAGATAATGGTAAAGATACCGTAGAGGCGAATATTGCCCTTGGGTTCTCCCCTGACCTGCGCGACTATGGTATTGGTGCACAGATCTTGAGTGACCTTGGCGTGAGAAAGATGAGGCTTTTAACAAACAATCCACGGAAGATAAAAGGACTTGAAGGTTATGGTCTTACAGTAGTTGAGAGGGTACCCCTTGAAATGTCGCCCACAAAAGACAACATTGCTTATCTTAAGACCAAACAGGAGAAGCTTGGTCATATTCTCAATAAAATATAAGGAGTAAATATGATATATGAGGGAAAGCTCAACGCTAAAGGTTTCAAGTTTGCAATAGTAGTGAGCAGGTTTAATAGCTTCATAACTGACAAACTTCTCGAAGGAGCAATTGATGCCTTAAAAAGACACGGGGCGGAAGACAGGCAGATTAATATATACAAAGTCCCCGGTTCTTTTGAAATACCACTAATAGCCAAGCTCCTGGCGAAAAAGAGAGACATTGATGGCATTATATGTCTCGGTACAGTAATAAAAGGGGGAACATCTCATTTCCATTATATTGCATCCGAAGTTGCAAAAGGTATAGCTCAAGCTTCGCTTGAGAGTGAAAAACCTATCTCCTTTGGTATCATCACCAGTGAAAATATCGAACAGGCGATCGAGAGGGCAGGGACTAAATCTGGAAACAAAGGTTATGATGCGGCAATCTCCGTTATAGAAATGGTAAATCTTTTAAAGGAAAAGGCCTTGTGCGGAGACGTAAAGCAAGAGAGTTAGCCTTAAGAATGCTTTATCAGATGGAAACAAATGGTGATAACCCGGAACTTGCTCTCACTAAATATTGTGAAACCTTTCCTTATCATGCAGATGTTGTAGATTATACAAAATTTTTATTATCAGGGGTCTTAAAAGAAAAAGAGACAATAGACAGGTATATAGAGGATACATCTGAGCATTGGAGGCTTGGGAGAATTACTTATGTAGATAAGAATATCTTGAGACTAAGCATATTTGAAATGCTTTTTTCTCCGGATGTCCCTCCAAAGGTTGCAATCGATGAGGCAATCGAGTTAGGTAAAAAGTATGGCAATGAAAACTCAAAAGACTTTATCAATGGAGTTTTGGACAGAATTTTAAAAGACTATTATGAAAAGGAGAACAGGGTAAAAAATGATAGCAGATAAGATCTGGATGGATGGAAAGTTTATTAACTGGAATGATGCAAATGTTCATGTGTGCACCCATACACTCCACTATGGTGTTGGTGCATTTGAAGGGATCAGATGCTACGAATGCCATGATGGGAAAAGCGCCATATTTATGCTCAAGGAACATATCGACAGGTTATTCGATTCTGCCCATATCGTACAGTTAGAAATCCCATACAAAAAGAGCGAGATAATAGACCTTTGCAAGGAGATAGTAAGGGTCAATGGCTTTAAAGAATGTTACATACGCCCCATTGCATTTATGGGGGATAGCCAGTTGGGTCTTTATGTAAAGGACTTTAAGGTCAGGGTGGCAATAATAAGCTGGGTATGGGGTGCATATCTCGGGGATGAAGGTTTAAAAAATGGTATAAGGGCAAAGGTATCCTCCTTTTTAAGAAACCATGTAGATGCCTGTATGTCAAAGGGAAAGATCTGTGGACACTATGTAAATTCCATTTTAGCAAAGAGAGAGGCAATATCAGCAGGATATGATGAAGCAATTATGCTGGATACAGAAGGTTATGTGTCTGAGGCAAGCGGGGAAAATATTTTTATTGCAAAGAAGGGAAAGATAAAAACAACCCCCCTTACATCAATACTGCCGGGAATAACAAGAAGCGCCGTTCTTAAAATTGCATCTGACATGGGGTTTGAGGTGAAAGAAGAGCGGTTTACAAGGGATGAACTCTATATTGCGGATGAAGTCTTTTTCACAGGCACTGCAGCAGAGGTTACACCTGTGAGAGAAGTGGATAGCAGAAAGATTGGAGAAGGAAAACCGGGGCCTGTCACCCTTAAGATTCAAAAGAAATTTTTTGAAGTAGCACGGGGCATGCATAAAGAATATGCAGATTGGCTCATGTATCTGTAACTGATTTCGCATAGGGCATGGAGCTAAGAGCTTGGAGCCAAAGATTTAAACTCTATGCCCTCTGCTCTCTGCTCTCTGCAAATATCACCATACTATTGAAAAACCATGACCCACATCATTATCGACGGATATAACTATTTACACAGGATAAGGTCTTCAGGCATGCAAGATGGCTCCAATCTTGATATACAAAGAAGATATCTGCTTGAAAAATTGGTGCAGTACAAGAAACAGAGAAATGTCAAAGTAACAGTGGTGTTCGATGCCTATAACAGCTTTTCCTTAAATAGACAAAGAGAAAACTATAAGGGTATTAATGTTGTATATTCAAAGGAACATGAAACCGCAGATGATGTTATTATGGGATGGATTCGGGAAAAGAGATCAGGAATTGTTGTGGTTAGTTCTGACCGTGCCATCATAGATGAAGCAAAAAAATACAGTGTTGCGTTTATCACACCTCTTAGAATGGAAGAAGCAATAGATGGGGATTATCCGGATGAAGAAGAAAGAGATACTGAGAAAAAGGGAAACCCGAGAAGGCTTCCAAAAAGATTAAGAAAGGTTAAAAAAACAATAGATAAAATATAATCTCAGAAGACACATATATAAAACAGGTCTTGATAGTATGCTAAAAAAACACGTAGTATTTAATAAATAAAACAATATGAGAGGCTAAAATATGTTAGTGCGAGATATAATGACCCATAATGTGATAACAATAACCAGCGACACCTATGTCCTTGACGCCGAGCGAACCATGGAGCTTCACAAAATTGGCCGTCTTCCGATAGTTGACAAGGGGAAGCTGGTAGGTATTGTAACCAAAGACAATATCTTAAAGGCAAGTCCCTCATCAACTACTCCATATAATCAACGGCAGCTCTTCTATCTTATGTCAAAACTAACCGTAAGGGAAATTATGAAAACAGATGTAGTTACGGTAACAGCCGATACTACTATAGAAAAGGCAGTGGCAATTGCTCAGAAGAATCGGGTTGGATCCCTTCCGGTTGTTGATGGAGAAAGGGTGGTGGGGATATTAACCACAAATGATGTCTTTTACAAAATCCTGAATCCCCTTCTGGGGATAGGAGAAATAGGTAAACGCATTACTATATATGGGGCTGGAAAGAAAGAAGAGATACAGAAGGTTCTGGACTACGTGAATAAAACAGGCACAAAGATAAAAACCTTCTGGTTTCCTGCTGATCTCGAAAAAAAGGACCTTGTCATCCACCTCGATACAGATGATGCTACACCTATAATTTCAGGGCTCAAAGAAATGGGATACTCAGTAGACCTAAGGGAGTTCTCTGCATAAAAGCTGTCCGCCTTCAGCAATCACCGGAAAGAAGAAAGGGAAGCTTAAAGTATGGAGTAGGGAGTAAGAAGTATGAAGCAGACAGTAGTCCCGCCAAAATGTATTTCTTCATAAAAAATGGTCGGCCATAACAGGTTGTTGCCCAAACAAAATTGTCTGCCGGAACACTGTTTCCCTCGCTGCCGGGTACCCTCTGGGTGTGCGCGCGGCTTCATCCCGCCCATAGCGGGATTTACCCACTAATGACCCGCCCTCGCTCAATCCACGAACTCGGACTTTGTCCTCAGACAGCGTGGATTGTCCCCTCGGGAGCACTCGGACGTGCCAAAGTGGGTACCCAAGCCGTACTCGATGTCGCACTCACGAAACAAGTCCCGGCTCGAAGGAACCGTAAGGTTCTTCCGGCAGTGATGTTCACGAAGCAAAAACTTTGGGCAACAAGGCCGTCAAGGACAGACCCCTCTCCTGGCTCTCTACCGCTTACCGCCTACTGCTTGGACTTTCTGGTTCAATCCACTCACCAATATCTTTATGCCTGATGGTATTCTTCAGGATTTCCTTTCTTCTCTCAAGGAACCTGTTCTTCATGCCCCTCAGCCATTCCTTATGCAAGAGCATATGCTCTGGACTGCCGAATATGCCCTCGTCTTTTATTTTTATTCTTTTACCATATTCATCGATTGAAAAATGGCCATGGCAGAGGGTGCAGATGAATTTTCCCTTTTCCATCCTGACAATTTCGCATCCACAAAAAGGACAACCATATCTGTTCTTGATCATTTCTCTGGAGAAAAGAATCTTTCCCAGCCTCTTTGCCTTTTCTATATTTCTTTCATCTGTAAGTATCTCCCCAGGCAAGGCGGCTCTCATGTTTAAACTCGCCTTTATATTAAGCCCGAGAAAGGATGCAAGGCTCATCAGAGTGTGAGGAGCTACCCCTACCCTCTCCTTAACACCATAAATATTTACAAGGATACATGGTTTGCTGTAAGTATTTTCAATAAAATTATAAAAGAGAAGGCCTCTGTCCAGTATCCTCTTGAATATGCTATGGGCACCAAGAAAATATACAGGTGAAGCAACAATAATTGCATCTGATTGGACAATATGGTTTAGCAAAAATTCCATATCATCTTTGTTTGGACATGGTTTATCCATTATGCATCCATAGCATGCCCTGCACGGCAATATCTCAAGGGACGGCATTCTTATAAGGTGAAGTTTATGATCAAGCTCAATGTGTCTCGATATCTCCTTGACAAATACTTCGCAGTTCCCAAGTTTTCTTGGAGAACC
>JAPLKF010000037.1 GCA_026388215.1 Pseudomonadota bacterium
AGTAATAAAAGAACTTAACCTTCCGGAGGATACACCAAAAATCATTCTTATAAAGGGCAACCACGCGAAAGAAGGCTATATCCTCCAGGATGGGGATGTGGTAAGCATATTTCCGCCAATGGGTGGAGGATAAGCTTCAATAACCAGATAAATTCCAATAACCAATTTTTCAAGCTCCAAATAAATATCAATAACCAATAACCAAACAACAATAACCAAACAAATTCTAAGTGTGTAACTTGAGATTTGGTCATTGGTAATTTTATATGTGGTTATTGTCTTTTTGTCTGGAATTTGTAATTTGGTAGTTAGTTATTACTTTATACCTTGATCGCCCCTTCAGGACACATCTCCTGGCAGCAATAACACCGGATGCATTTTTTATAATCGAATAATGGTACTTCTTCAGAAAAGGTGAGCGCATCTGCAGGGCAGACATCTATACATATACCGCAGCCCTTACACATGCCTTTATCCAGTTTCGGTTTCTTGACAAACATGTTTCTCAAAATGTTCTTCGCAAATACAGGGAGGTTCCAATCAGCATCCACCGTCTTAGGCATCTGAAAGTCGCTTATTACAATGGGCATTCCATAGGCTACAATTTCATAACCCTTTATTAATTCCTTACTTTTTGCCTTTAAACTTACGGGTAATGGCGATGGTAAACCTATCAGTCCCTCGACACAATAATCAAGAATGAGTGCATCCCTGGATATGGCAACAACACCAAAGTTTCTTGCCCTGCCGCTTGAGGGCCCATCTCCATCCATCCCGATGATTCCATCTAAGATTGTTACCTCAGGCTTGACAATACTATGGATATCTATGAGTATTGAGGCAAAAAGCATTCTGTCCCTGCCTGCCCTGAGGTGCCACTTTGCCTTATCAAAGGAATGGATAAACCCAAAGGTGTTTTTCACTCCAAGGGTCAATCCCATCATCCCGTGGGTTTTTAGCTTTGGGAGGTTTATAACGACATCGTAGTGGTTTGGATCCTCACCGAATACGAATTCTTTATAAGGAGAAATGCCATGCCATTTCTTAATGATTTTTTTATCAAAATGTGAAACCTTTAAGCCAGTACCTTCAACTATGTCCATAATGCCAGAATTTTTCAAGGCCTTTTCAGTTGATTCGTATCCAGGGCTATCCCCTATATACACATCGCAGGAATAGTCTAATAATATTTCAGCCAGTGCCCTTATAAACTCGGGATGGGTATTTACTGCCTTTTCGGGTGGTTTGCCACTTAAAAGATTTGGTTTCAGCAGAACCCTTGAGTGGTCTACATTAAAATTTATTTCTTCAAAACCTTTATGAAGAAACTCCTTAAGCTTACCAGCTTCATACGTATCACATTTGCCTATTACAACCCTTTCCAATGCATCACTCTTTATTAAAATTTGCCTCGAGAAATTTCACGCATATACTGCCGTCCTTGCCTTCCCAGCATATCCTGCTCTCGTCAGCTCCTATCTTATATATAACCCTGTAATTATCTCTCTGGACATAACCCTCCGGCATCCTTTTTTCGTAGCCCTTCATCGCTATATCACCGATAAATTCGTCAAGCTTTATATCGAACCTCTCCTCAAACCCCTTTTCATCAGTAATCCTTTCATCCTTAGTGACCAGTATAAAATACCTTCTATCCCGCTTTATATAGACAACGGTATCACCAAATGGGCCATAAACCTCTATGAGGAGCTTATGGGGGTACTCCATTTTAAGAGACATTGAACCCGAATACTTCATGTCTTTCCACGACATATCCAGTTCGCACAGGGCTTCCAGATATTCAATACTATCAGGCCATGTAATATGGGAGATCTTACGGGGGAAAAGTGCGCAGGCTGAAAGAAAAAATAAAATGCCTGTACACAGTATTATGCCTTTTTTCACCTTTTCTTTTCTTCAAGACTCTTTATTTTCATCTCAAGAATCTTTTTCTTATCCTCTTTCTTTTCTAATTTTATGGATTTCTCAAAATAATCAATAGCCTTATCATATTCCTTCAGGCTCACATACACATCGCCTAAATGTTCAGCAATAGTGGGGTCATCGGGCAAAGACTGATGGGCCCTCAATATCTCAGTCAGGGCATTCACATAATCACCCTTTTTATAGTACACCCAGCCAATGCTGTCTATAATGTATCCGTCATCGGGTCTTTTCATAAGTGCCTTTTTTATCATTTCCTCTGCCTTATCGAGGTTAATGCCTTTTTCTGCCCATGTATAGCCGATAAAATTGAGGGCATTTACGTATTCAGGGTCAATGCTCAGCACTTCCTCCATATGCTGGAGCGCACGCTCGGTATCCCCATTTTTTTCATACAGCATGCCTATCTGATAGAGGAGATCCACATTTTCCGGAGTCAATACCTTTGCCTTTTCTAATACCTCAATGCCGCTTTTGTAATCCATCTTCTCCTCGTAGAGCATTGAGAGCATTATGTATATTTCTATATTATCCTTTTTCTCCTCAAGGTAACCTTTAATCTTATCTATTCCCTCATCTATTAACCCTGATTTTATATAAAGTAGTGTCAGGTTCCTGATTGCATTCTGGAACTCTTCTGATTTGGGGTCTATCTTGAGAAACTCATCTATGGCCTTTCTCGTTTCCCCCTTTTCCTTCCAGGCCATGGCTAAATACAACCTCACTGTGTTATTTTTGGGCTTCGATGAGAGTAAGATATTAAATTCTCTAATTGCCTCTTCATATCGCCCTTCTTCAAGATGCAGAAGTCCTATTTTTATCCTTATCGAAAGGTCTTCCCTGTCTATATCTGATAGCTTTTCAAACTCGTGAATTGCCCTGTTGTAATCCTTTTTCTTGATAAAAATGTTTGCAATCCTTGACCTTGCCTTTTTATTCGCTGGGTCTATATTGACTATCTTTTGATAATATCCTATCGCCTTGTCAAAATCGCCTTCAATTTCGTATATTGTGCCAAGGTCTAAAAGGGCGGGTTCAAAATTGGGTTTTAAATCAACAACCTTCATGTAATACTTTTTTGCTTCACCATAGTTTTTCAATTCAGCATTCAACCTGCCTGAATAGTAAAGGGCTATTATGTTTTCATCGTCATACCCTAAAATCTTTTCATAAATCCCGGTAGCCTTCATGTAGTTCTTTTCAGCAACGGATATCGAACCAAGAAACAGATATGCCTCGGTGTCCTCTTCGTTCATTTCAATGCATCTCTCGTACAATGTTCTTGCTTCTTTTAGCTTGCCCTCGGTGGAATATAAACCACCGAGCAGGATCAGGGCGCTGCGATTTTTCGGGTCTATATCGATTGCTTCTTTTAAAAGTTCTCTTGCCTTTTCAAACTCACCTTTTCTAATATATGAAAGGGAAAGTTCACTTCTTATATAGGATGAGTCCGGGTTGTAGTGAAGTGCCGATTTATAATACTCGATGGCACCATCAGATTTACCCTGAACTTCACTTCTATAACCTTTCAAAAAAAGAAGAATGGATGAAGAGTAGTCACCCCCGAAGAGTGGAAGAGGGATAAGGGCGATAAGGATAAATAAAACTAACCTTTTCATGAAGTATAATAATACCATACATTCATTGAGAAATCTATTCGCAGAAATATATAACAACCGCTTCGTTCACACGATAGGTGATAGCTCGCTTTGCTCACTCTCTTTAGTTCAGTAAGGAGTAACTGCCTACTGCCTACTTTTTACTGCCTACTTAGTTTTTCTTCCCTTGTCTATCTGATTAATCTTGCAATCCTTGACCATCTCACATAATGGAGAATTTCGTCAGACTTTCCGTTCCACGAAAAATATATTATAAGGGCCTTCCCGACAAGATCATCCTTTCTCACAAATCCCCAGAACCTGCTGTCAAGGCTCCTGTCCCTGTTATCCCCCATCACAAAATAAGAATCTTTCGGAACCTTAATGGGCTCCAAATTATCCTTCGGAGAAAGGAAACCTGGTATAATATTGTTGTCAGAAAAATACCCCCATGGATCATCCATCTTTTTCCCATTCAGATATATCTTCTTATCCTTTATCTCAATCGTATCCCCTTCTTTCGCAATCACCCTCTTAATAAAATCTTTGCTTCTGTCCACAGGATAGCGAAAAACTATTATTTCTCCCCTCTCAGGATTGCCGAGGGTAAATAGTACCACATCTGTAAATGGAATCTTCACCACATAATTTAATCTGTTCACAAGAAGATGGTCACCAATAAGGAGGGTTGGCTCCATAGAACTCGACGGAATCTTGAAGGCCTGGATGAAAAAGCTCCTCACAAAAAAGGCTATAATCGCCGCAATGATTAATGATTCAATATATTCCCTTGTCTTACTCTTTGTCTTCTCCATCTCTTTCATCCTTATTCTATAGGGTTTAGGGGATAGGGGTTAGGCTATACCCTGTACCCTCTACCCTATACCCTTAATTTTACATTTTCTCCGGTGCTGATACACCAAGTATATTCAAACCACTTTTAATAACCTTCTGTAACATATCAAGAAGCAAAAGCCTCGCCAGTGTCAGCTCCACGTCATTTTTTAAAACCCTCGTCTTATTATAATAACTATGAAATTTTCCCACCAGGTCAAGGAGGTAAAAGGTTATTCTATGAGGCTCCAGGCTCCTCGCACTTCCTTCTATCACATCATAAAAATGAAGAATACCTTTAATGATATCAATCTCGTCTTTTAAGGTTAATAAGCTCAAATCAGCTACATGCCCTCTGCCCTCTGCCGTAAGTGCTTCAACATCTATACCATCCTCTTTTGCGACCTTAAAGATACTCTCAATCCTGGCGTGGGCGTACTGGACGTAATACACAGGGTTTTCATTTGATGTCTTTTTTGCAAGGTTAAGGTCAAACTCAAGATGGGCATCGCTTTTCCTCATAAGGAAGAAGAATCTTGCCGCATCCTTCCCGACTTCATCCAGGACCTCTTTTAATGTTGTAAACTCCCCTGCCCTTGTGGACATACCCACCGGTTTTCCATCCTTTAAAAGCGTAACGAACTGTATCAGTATGACCTTTAAACCTTCTTTATCCCTCCCCAATGCCTTGACAGAGGCCTTTAACCTCGGTATATACCCATGGTGGTCAGAACCCCAGATGTCTATAAGGACATCGAAGGCCCTATCAAACTTCTCTCTATGATAGGCAATATCAGATGCAAAATACGTCCTTTCCCCATCTGACTTTATCAAAACCCTGTCTTCGTCAGCCTCAAAGAAGCTTGTCTTGAACCATAAGGCGCCATCCTTCTCATATGCATACCCCTTATCTTTTAGCATCTCTATCGTCTCATCCACAATACCCTTTTTATACAGGTCTGATTCTCTGTAGTAGTTATCAAACATCACACCGAAATCCTCAAGGTCTTTTTCTATACCCTTCATTACCATATCGCCGGCAAAGCCCGCCATGAACCTGATTGCCTTACCTTTGTCAGACGGAACTGGAATATCCTTTTCCATCAGGAGTGCCGCAAGGTCTTTCACGTAATCTCCCTGGTACAGATGCTTTGGATAAGGAACCTCTTCTCCTTTTAGTTCCCTCCATCTCGTATATGTAGATTCGCCGAGGGTTTCTATCTGCTTTCCTGCATCATTTATGTAATATTCTTTTACCACATCATAACCAACCTTCTTCAATACATTTGTCAGGACATCCCCTACTGCCGCTCCTCTCCCATGCCCTATATGCAGAGGACCTGTGGGATTTGCACTCACAAACTCTATCAAAACCCTCTTTCCATTGCCTATATCAGGGAATAAGGCTTCTATCCCCCTGTCATAAGCCTCCCTTAAGGCCTCTCTCCAGACCTCATCCTTTACATAAAAATTGATAAACCCCTTCCCTGCCACCTCCACCTTCTCGCATATCCCGCCAAACCCCATATTTTGAATCAGGGTTTTTGCTATCTCTTGAGGATTCCTTTTTAGTTTGGGGGCTAAAAAAAAGGCAATATTCGTGGAATAATCGCCGAACTCATCTTCCCTTGGGATCTCTATAACAGGATTAATGCTGATTTCGTAAGGTAAAATCCCCTTTTCCTTACAACTGTTACATGCCTCCTCTATTATTTCCACTATCCTCTTTCTTATCATCAGGTTTCTCCCTATCCCTTATAGTTACATCCTTTGTAAACTCGGGGCATCTGAACGTCACATCCTTACCTCTCAGAAACTTCTTCTGGCAATCCTTTCTCCAGGCACAGATAATACAGAGTGAAGGTTCATTACCCATCATGTCTCCATTAAAATCTCTTTATAAAGTGCAGGCTTTCTTTCCTTCATCAAGGGCCATTCCCTTCTGATATGTTTCAAATACTCAAGGTCCACATCCACGAGAAGAACGCTATCACCCCCACCTGTGGGTCCGCCTATCAGTTCACCCTCAGGGTTTACGCAAAAACTCATACCGTAAAAGTCCTGATTATCTTCGCTTCCCACCCTATTAATCCTCATTATAAATATCCCATTCGTTATTGCATTTCCAGATATCACTGTTTGCCATATATGCTGGGATTTAAAGGCACATGCGGTAGGCGCAAATACGATATCGGCACCTTTCAGTGCAAGAATCCTTGTCCCCTCCTGATAAAGATTATCCCATGATATCTGAACGCCGATCCTGCCAAACCTTGTGTCAAAAACCGGGAATCCTTTATCACCGGTTGTGAAGTAAAACTTCTCTTCCCAGAGGGGTATATCAGGTATATGAATCTTTCTATACACACCAATTGTTTTATCCCCATCAATCATAATACAGCTATTGAAGTATCTTGAATCTTCCCTTTCAAAAAGGGGCAACAAAACTATAGCATCTGTTGTTTTTACCTTTTTTCTAATCTCCTCAACAGAATACCCCCCAATATCTTCAGCCATTTCAAAGGCATTTTTATCCCTGTCCTTTGGAAACCAGTACAGATTGAACAACTCCTGAAAACAGATTATCTTTGCCCCTTCCTTTATTGCTACATCCATTATTTTCAGGGCTTTTTCTGTATTCCTATCCTTATCTTTAGAACAAGCAAATTGAATCCCAGCTATCTTCATAACCTATTTTTTATTTATTGCGTGGATTATAAACCAGGGGTCTAACCTATTCTTCTTAAATACTTCTTCAATATAAAGGTTGCAATGGTTTGAAAGTAGTTCTATGGGCAGGCCTGATTTCCATCCCAGTTTCAAAAAAAACGGGGAAAAGAACCTCTCGATCTTTGAGAATATAGGATATTGACTGCAAAAATGATTGATAATTATTATCTTGCCATTCTTTTTTGTTATCCTCTTTATTTCAGAGACCATCTTCTCAGGCTTTTGCACAACGCTCATAACAAAAGGGAGCACAGCATGGTCAAAACTATCATTTGAAAAGGTTATATTCTCCCCATCCATTTCAAATAGATGTACGTTGCCAAGCCCGAATTTATCCTTCTTTTTTTTTGCCTTCTCCAGCATCTTCCTGGTTATATCAATCCCCACTACCTCACAGGAATCAGGATACAAAGGCAGGGATAGACCTGTACCGATTCCAACCTCTATAATCCTATCACCTTTCTTAATACCAATCTTTTCCAGACCAAGCCTTATTCTGGGGGAAAACATCTGTGAAAACAGAATATCATATACAGGAGAGTATCTGCTGTATATCTTTCGTATTTCTTCCCTTTGCATACGAAGACAAAACTAACAAATAGAAAACGGTCATGTCAAGGAAAAAGCATTAGTAATTTTCAGCTAACAGCTCGTAGTATGCCTGGGGATGTGCACAGGCAGGGCATTCTTTGGGTGCTTCTTTTCCCTCATGGATATACCCGCAATTCCTGCATCTCCATTTAACAACATTATCCTTCTTAAAAACCTTATTGCTCTCAATATTGCTGAGGAGTTTCAGGTACCTCTTTTCATGTCCCGCTTCAACCTCTGATATCTCCCTGAAAACGGTTGCTATTTCAGTGAACCCCTCCTCATCAGCAACCTTTGCTGATTCAGGATATAATGTGGTCCATTCCAGGTTTTCACCGGCAGCTGCTGCTTTGAGATTTTCTGCTGTATTCCCGATTACACCTGCCGGATATGTAGCAGTGATCTCCACATCCCCTCCCTCAAGGAATTTAAAAAACCTCTTCGCATGTTCTTTTTCATTTTCAGCCGTATCAGAGAAAATCCATAATATCTGCTCATACCCTTCCTTTTTCGCCTCAGAGGCAAAGTATGTGTACCTGTTTCTCGCCTGGGATTCCCCTGCAAAACTGGTGAGTAAGTTTTTCTCGGTCTTTGTTCCTTTTATACTTTTCATGTCGTTCCTCCATCTTTAAATTCAGTAAATAGTGAATAGTAATTAGTACATAGTAAAAACAGATTTAAAGCATTTAAAAACTATTCACAATTCACTATCCCGCCAATGGCGGGACTATTCACTGATCTATGATTTCCACAGTCCGTGCAGGTTACAATATTCACGGGCCGTTACCTTCTCTCCCTTTACCTGAAAAAAGGCTTCAGGAACACCACCAGGTGCCAAGAACTGGCGGTAAACCTTACCATCTACGATCAATTCAATCCATTCTATAAAATGCTTCTCCTCCATTGGGTGAGAAACACTTCCAACCTTCACCTTGATACCATCCTGTGTTTTTTCAATTACAGGGACATGTTTCTCAAGGGATGCATCAACCACATTCTCCTTTAAAAGTGTCATGGGCTGGTTACAGCATACAAGCTGGCCCTTGCCGCCATGTAAAACCTCAACAATATTCCCGCAAATTTCACACTTAAAAATCTGTAATCTTTCGGCCATATTAACCTCCTTTTGATTTGCTATCAGTCCCTCCTCCGGCGTGATCAGCCTTTCAGCATTCGGACAAGCTTTTCTACCTTGTTTAAGACTGATAATGATAGCACATTGCTTACTATTTGAAATTAATACATGTCTTATCTAATGTCAACCAGCGTCTCTCTAAAGACAGTATAAAATAGAAGCTCCTGATTTTACACTATCCATTATCCCCTATTCACTTTTCATTCCTTTTATGCTAACTTATGACAAATGTTTGGCATTGGTCTTCCAGAACTTATTGTGATAATGGTTGTAGCTTTGCTCGTTGTTGGTCCCTCAAAATTGCCAGAACTCGCAAGGTCTCTCGGGAAGGCCTTTAATGAATTCAGAAGGATGGCAGATGAAGTGAAGGAGACAATCGAAGAAGAGGTCATAAAGGAAGAAGAGAAAAAGGAAGAGGAAATAGAGGAAATAAAAGAGGATGTCAAAGAAAATAAATAATCCAGTCTTCCTATCCCCCCATCCACCAAGAAGGGTCTGAAAGCTGAGTGCCAATGGCTGAAATCTCGCATAAAGAAAAAATGATAGAAGAGAAACAGCCATTCCTTTCACATTTAAAGGAATTAAGGGATAGAATATTAGTCTGCATTATTGCCCTCGGTGTAGCCTTTATCTTTACCTATTATTTTAAGGAAAAGATCTTTGCCTTTCTCATGCAGCCTTTTATAAGGGTAATGCCGGAGAAAAGTTCATTTATATTTACAGGCGTTACCGAAGCATTCATCACATATTTCAAAATATCTATTGTAGCGGCCTTATTTGTTTGTTCCCCTGTTATGCTTTACGAATTCTGGATGTTTGTATCTCCAGGTCTTTATGCAAAAGAAAAGAGATACGTATACCCGTTCATCTTCCTCGGCAGCCTTTGTTTTATCTGCGGGGCATTGTTCTGTTATTTTATAGTGATGCCCTCTGTATATAAGTTTTTTGTAAGTTATGCGGCTGAATATATCATACCCATGCCAGATTTAAAAAGTTATATGAGTCTCACACTGAAGATGCTCATAATATTTGGACTCATATTTGAACTGCCCCTTGTAGCATTTTACCTTTCTAAAGCAGGTATAATAAACTTCAGGATGCTCTCTACAAAGAGAAGGTACGCAATACTCGGCATAGTTATACTCAGCGCTATTATAACCCCTCCTGACATGGCAAGTCAGCTCCTCATGGCCATACCTTTATGGGGACTCTATGAAATCAGCATCCTTATTACAAGATTTTTTGGAAAGAAGGAGATAGGCGATGAAAAAGCTTAATATTGTGATCCTTGCAGCAGGTAAGGGTGAAAGGATGTTGTCAAAAAAACCAAAGGTCATGCATGAAATCATGGGAAGGCCAATGATTGGATATGTGGTTGAAAGGGCAAAGGAACTGTCACCGGCAAGGATAGTCGTGGTAGTGGGCTATGGAAGGGAAAAGGTGGAAGCATATTTGAAAGGTTACAATATAGACTATTCCATACAGACAAAACAAAAAGGAACCGCCCATGCCTTACTCACTGCCATAGAGTTCATCAAGGATGGCGATGTTCTTGTCCTCTACGGCGATGTGCCCCTGATTGAAAGCGCAACCCTTAAAAATTTTCTGAAATTTTATGAGAAATTCAAGGCTATTACATTTATGATTACAGACGTGGACGATCCGAGTGGATACGGAAGGGCGATTATTGAGAAGGATGAAATCCTAAAGATTATAGAAGAGGCTGATACTACACCTGAAGAAAGGAAGATTAAGAGGATAAATACAGGGATATGTATTATCCCGCGGCAGTCTTTTAACCTGTTAAAAGCCATTAAACCGGACAACAAAAAGGGTGAATACTATCTCACCGATATATGCAGTATTGCAAAAAGAAAGGGCTTGAGTGTGAAGGGTTATCATTACCAAAAGGCTTCTGAAGTGCTGGGTATAAACACAAGGAAGGAACTGCTGGAAGCCAACATCACGATGAAAGAGAGGATACTTGATAAACACATGCAAAATGGCGTGACGCTCCTCGACAGGAACATTTTTATAGAGGCAAATGTAAGGATAGGCAGGGATACAATAATATCCCCAAACTGCCACCTCATTGGGAATACCATCATCGGAGAAGATGTAATAATCGGTCCGAATACAATAATAAAAGATGCAAAAATACATGGGAATGTGGATATAGAGGGATTTGTTGTCATTGATGGAGCAGAAATCAAAGAAGGTACAAGGATTGGGCCCTTTTCCCGAATAAGACCCTTTACACTTATTGGAAAAGGCGTAGAGATAGGAAATTTCGTGGAAATCAAAAATTCAGTAATACAGGACAAGGCAAAGGCGAATCATCTTTCTTATATCGGTGATGCCGAGATAGGCAGGCAGGTTAACATAGGGGCAGGCACTATTACTTGTAATTACGATGGCAAAAAGAAGCACAAGACTATTATTGAAGACAATGTATTTGTGGGAAGCAATACAGAGCTCATTGCACCTATCCGAATCGGTAAGAATGCTGTAATCGGGGCAGGCTCAACCATAACAAAGGACGTGCCAGAGGGTGCCCTCGCTATAAGCAGGACAAAGCAGAAGCATGTAAAAGGATACGGGAGGAAAAAAGGTGTGCGGAATAGTAGGATATAAAGGGAAAAACGAAGCCTGTAATATACTGATTGAAGCATTGAAAAAACTGGAATACAGGGGCTACGACTCCGCTGGCATTGCTATCTGGAATGAAGGGAAGATAGAGATTGCAAGAAAAAAGGGTAAGGTGGATGATTTAAGAAAGGCTGTCTGTGATAATGACAGCTTTAAAGGTAAGATGGGTCTTGCCCACACAAGATGGGCTACCCACGGCACGCCTTCAGAGAGAAATGCCCATCCTCACAGGGCCGGTGACGTTGTCGTTGTCCATAACGGTATCATTGAAAATTACATAGAGATAAAAGAAAGATTAAGGGAGGAAGGCCATAAGTTTCTATCAGATACGGATACAGAGGTAATCCCCCACCTCATTACGAGCTATTTAGAAAAGGGCAAGGGCTTTATAGATGCAGTAAGGGCAACACTTCAGGAGCTAAGAGGTTCTTATGCCCTCGGCATTATAAGGGAAAAAGAAAAAATCATGGTAGCTGCAAAAAAGGAAAGCCCCCTTGTCGTTGGCGTAGGTGATGGAGAGTATTTTATCGCCAGCGATGTCCCTGCTATTCTCGATAGAACAAAAAGGTTCATATTCCTTGAAGACAACGATATTGCCATCTTTAAAGACGGGAAACTTTCGTTCATAAATATTAACGGAGAAGAATTACAAAGAAAGGTCAATGAGGTCTACTGGACAGGGGCTATGGCTGAAAAGGGTGGCTATAAACATTTTATGTTAAAGGAGATTTTTGAGCAGCCAAGGGCGATCTCCGAGACATTGATAGGAAGGGTTCAGGAAGAGAGGGGGCTCGTTGAATTTGAAGAACTGAAACTTCCCGATTTAAGCAAGGTAAGAAAGATCTGGATGGTAGCATGTGGAACCTCCTATCATGCATGTATTATAGGAAAACATATGTTTGAGACCAAGCTAAGAATACAGGTGGAGACAGATATCGCCTCTGAATTTCGATACAGAAACCCCATCCTGAGTAAAAATGATTTACTAATACTCATTTCCCAGTCGGGCGAAACAGCAGATACTATTGCCGCAATGAAGGAGGGAAAAAAGAGGGGTGCCTATACATTATCGATATGTAACGTCCTTGGAAGTACACTCGCCAGGGAATCAGACGGGGTCATCTTTACCCATGCAGGTCCGGAGATAGGCGTAGCATCAACAAAGGCCTTCACAACACAAATTTCAGTCCTGTTCATGCTCATGCTGCATGTAGGCAAAAAGCTCGGGATAATGGACAGCAATAGTATACGGAAGCACATAGGGGAGATTAAAAAAATTCCTCACAAGGTCAAAACAATCCTTGATATGTCAAAATCTATTGAAGAACTTGCAAGGGAATATATGGGGTTTAAGGATTTTCTTTATCTTGGAAGGGGTATAAATTATGCAACAGCCCTGGAGGGTGCATTAAAGCTGAAAGAGATTTCTTATACCCATGCTGAGGCGTATGCTGCAGGGGAAATGAAACATGGCCCCATTGCCCTGATAGATGAAAATTTACCGGTTGTATGCGTATCCCCCAATGACCATACCTACAAAAAAACATGCGGGAATATTGAGGAGGTGATAACAAGGAGGGGAAAGATCCTGCTATTCACAGACGATACCTCTCACGAGATGGCAGACAGGGTTGATAATCTCTTTGTCGTCCCGAAAACGATCTATGAATTGCAACCGATATTGTCTATTGTGCCCCTTCAGCTCCTTGCATACTATATTGCCAATCTCTTAGGAACCGACGTAGACCAGCCCCGCAACCTCGCCAAAAGCGTAACAGTGGAGTAATTTCAAACCACCTGAATAAAAATTTAAGGGTCTGCTTGGGAACAAAGGGGACGTCCATAAAATTATAAATAACTTTCTCCTGCCAAAAAGAATTTTTTCGCCATGCCCGCCTTGTTTTCCTTTTTCCTTCTATTTCAATATGTTGTCAAGCGAAGAATGAAATCCTTAGAATCCAGAATGCAGTCCCGCTATGGCGTGATTAGCTCATTTTGGTTTATTATGATGTAAATTAGTCAGGTCTTCTTTGTCCTTCCACCTTCTGTGTGATAAGAGGGCAAATCTATGGGCCTCGTCCCTCATCTTTACGATTTCTTTAAATACAGGTGAGGCCTTCGTTAGCAAAAGGGGGTTTTTCCTTAAAGGGAGATATATCAGGTCTTCCATCCTATTCCTCCTCTGACCCTTTGCAATCCCTATCACATCAATGTCAACGTTTAATGCCTTCATTACCTTCATTACACCAGAAAGATGGCCTTTGCCTCCATCAATAATGAAGAGGTCAGGCAGGGGAGGCATTTTTTCATTTTTAATCCTTCTTTCGAGCGTTTCTCTCATCATTGCTATATCATCCATTGAAGAGGCCCCCCTTATATGAAACACCCTGTAAGCCTTCTTCGTCACTTTAAAGTTTTCAAACATCACCATCACGCCTGAGGGATTTTTACCATGGGTATGAGAAATATCGTATACCTCAATCCTTGAAGGCTCCACCCTCAGATGGAGAACCTTTTTAAAATCCTTTTCAAGGGCAATGGGTTCAGTCTCGTAAAGATTTTTAACAGCAAGGGCAATCATGTCTTTTGATGCCCTGTCATAAGGACCGTATATCCTGACTGAACCATTTTTTCTTTCCCCCAGATATTTCTTCAGGAATGGGATATCTTCTATCTCCTCAGACAGAATAATCTCATCGGGTATTGGTCTTGTTGTGTAATACTGGAAGAGGAAAGATGACAGGGCTTCATTGAATGTCGCTGCAACAAGCGACTCCTCGAATAATCTCTTCGATACCAACACCCCTTTTCTGAAACTTAAAAGCACTATTTTTGCCTTACCCTCATCCTCTAAAAAGGCCCATACGTCCCTGTTTTTACCAAGATGCTCGTGAACGTGCTGTGCCTCTAACATCTCTTTTATAGCGTTATGCCTCTCTTTTAAAATGTTAGCCTCTTCAAAGTTCCAGCTTTCTGCTGCCTTTTCTATCCGATGTTCCAGCCCCTTCAACAATTTTTTATCTTTTCCAGAAAGAAAATCCACCAGCTCATCAACAACATCTCTATATGCCTTTTCTTCCATGTTCTTTACGCAGGGGGCAAGACATTTCTCTAACTCAAAGAGCATACATGCCCTTTTCCTCTTCTTAAAAACGGTATCCCTGCATCTTCTGACAGGATACAATCCCTGAACAATCTTCAACACATCCTTCATATCCTTTGCGTGAGGGTATGGGCCAAAATATAAAGCCCCATCATCCTTGATTTCTCTTGTTATATAGAGGGCAGGGAATCTGTCTTTCAGTGTGAGTTTTAACGAAACATAGGTTTTATCGTCTTTCAGGTTTACATTATACCTTGGTTTGTTTTCCTTAATAAGATTATTCTCTAAAAGGAAGGCTTCTTTTTCATTCCTGGTCAGGACAAAATCTACATGGCCTACCTTATCCACGAGACGCTCTGTTTTTGCATCCTTCTCCCCTTCCCTTGCGTAGCTTCTCACCCTTTCCTTTATGTTCTTTGCCTTGCCTATGTAAAGGATATTTTTCTCTCTGTCCCTGAATATGTAAACACCGGAAGATTCAGG
>JAPLKF010000038.1 GCA_026388215.1 Pseudomonadota bacterium
ACACCTTAAGGAGATACCATATATCAAGCTATCCAATAAGCAGTTACGATTTAAGAAGCGAGACATAGATAAATGGCTTGAGACCCTGAAAACACCAGCTATAAACGATTTTAAGGGAAAATTGAAGGCGGTGAAATGAGAGATGACCAACGGATACGTAATCCATTTACTATAGAATATTACATTATATATTCAACAAGTTATGCTTATGTGTATTGTAAAATGTATAGTTGAAAAATAAAGCTTGACAAACTAAACATTGTTTAGTGAAATAGAATAGACATGGATAAGTGGACATCTGATAAGATTAAAGAATTAAGGCTATCATTACAATTAACACAAAAAAAGTTTGCCAATCTTATAGGTG
The DNA here is from genome assembly GCA_026388215.1 of Pseudomonadota bacterium. Classification (NCBI taxonomy): domain Bacteria; kingdom Pseudomonadati; phylum Pseudomonadota; species Pseudomonadota bacterium. Next base: position 368 of record JAPLKF010000038.1, read on the forward strand.
TAACTGATATCTATGTTATCTATCTTGAGAAGGGGGTGAGAACACCGGGGAAAACTTTATGTATTTTATTCGATTGCATTAAGAGCAAGGAAAACGAAAAAGGAAAGGTAGGTGATAAACGTGGTAAAAGGCATATACAAAAGGGGTAATATCTTTTGGATCCGCTATGCCGGTCTTGATGGTAAGACAATCTACGAGTCAACCCATTCAAACAAGTTTCAGGATGCTGTAACGCTCCTGGGAGACCAAAAGAAATTAGTCAGAGATGGTAAACAACCTAATATCAAGAAAAAAATATCCAATGTTACCTTCAAAGAGCTTGCAGTTGAGTATGTGAAATGGGCTGAAAGACAGAGGGCTTACAATCAAAAGGTAACCCTTATCAATCAGCTTGTGGGTATCTTCGGGAACCATCCGTTGAGGTATTTTACAACCATGTTGCTTGAACAATATCAGACCGAAAGAATGCAAAGGGGCAATAAGCCCGCAACCATCAACCGGCATTTGGCTACAATTAAGCACATGTTCACCAAGGCGGTTGAATGGGATTATGTAGAGGATGAAGTATTAAAGCGGGTCAGGAAGGTTAAGCAGCTTGAAGAAAACAACAGACGGTTGAGGTATCTCTCCCAAGAGGAATGCCAAGATTTAATAAATGCCTGTGATCCACACTTGAGGCCATTGGTAGTAACGGCGCTTAATACAGGCATGAGGTTTTCAGAAATAGTAAATCTCAGATGGGATAAGCACGTTGATCTGAGACATGGTTTTATCCTGCTTGATAAAACTAAAAACGGAACGAGGCGAGAAATACCCGTTAATGCAACGCTAAGGGCAACCTTGCAGGGCTTAGCGAGAAGGCTTGATATACCTTATGTATTCTTTAACCCATCTTCTGAAAAGCCATATCAAAGAATTCAACATTCTTTTGCTACAGCATTAAAAAAGGCAGGGATACGGGACTTTAGATTTCATGATCTCCGGCATACCTTTGCAAGTCATTTAGTAATGGCAGGGGTGGATATAACCACAGTATCAAGGCTATTAGGACACAAAGATTTAACAATGACATTACGATATGCTCACCTCTCACCTAACCACATGTCAAAAGCGGTAGATATTCTGGATAATGTTCTCAATGAAAAAACGAACTATACAAAAACTATACAATTGGGGTATAACGGAAATGTCACTGATTTGTAAGTTATTGATTTTATTTGGCTGGGAGACAAGGATTTGAACCTTGATTCACGGAGTCAGAGTCCGTTGTCCTGCCGTTGAACGATCTCCCATTTTTTTAAAAGGTTGAGGTTCCTGAAATTATCTATTGCTATTTTTCCTTATTTACCTTTTTTTCTTTCTTTTCTTTCGGCTCTTTTGGCGCCTTCGCTTCTTTTGGTGCTTTCTCTTTTTTGGCCTTTTTCGTTTCTTTGGTTTCTTTAGTTTCTTTTGTTTCTTTCGCTACTTTGGGTTTTTTTGTGGCCTTTGGTGTTTTAACCTTTTTTTCTTTCTCTTTCTCTTTCTTCTGGGTGAGCTCAATTATAGCCATTGGGGCAGCATCGCCTTTTCTTCTTCCAATCTTGAGCACCCTCGTATAGCCTCCATTTATTGCAGTATACCTATCCCCGATATCGGTAAAGAGCTTCTTTACCACATCCTTATCCCGTAAAAATGCAAAGGCAAGCCTCATTGCATGGTTATCTTTCCTTTTTGCTAATGTAATGAGCCTATCTGCTACCTTCCTTAATTCCATAGCCTTCGGGTTTGTAGTTTTTATACTTTCATGATAAAAAAGGGAGTTTGCCAAGTTTTTTAATAACGCCCGCCTATGACTTCTATTTCTATTCAATCTCCGTACTGTTTTCAGGTGCCTCATGATAAACCTCTATATATGGTCTTTTTTTTTCAATGTCATTTTGTCCAGATCCTCTCTCGGTGGGAAACTCTCAAGCTTTATCCCAAGCCTCAAGCCCATGCATGAGAGGATCTCCTTTATCTCGTTCAGAGACTTCCTGCCAAAATTTTTCGTCATAAGGATCTCCTGCTCTGTTTTCTGAACAAGTTCGCCAATATATTTTATATCTGCATTCTTTAAACAATTCGCACTTCTTACAGAAAGCTCTAATTCATCTACACTTCTATAAAGGTTCTCATTAAACTCCTGTTTCTCAGCCACCTTTTTTTCTTCAACTTCCTCTTCTTCCTCGACCTCTTCAAAGTTTATAAAAATACGCATCTCTTCTTTAATAATTTTCGCTGCAAATGAAAGCGCATCTAATGGTTCAACACTACCATTCGTCCAGATCTCCATAGTAAGTTTATCATAATCAGTCCTGAACCCGACCCTTGCAGGGGTAACATTGTAACTTACCCTTACTATAGGTGAAAAAATTGCATCAATCGGTATGGTTCCTATCGGGTCATTTTCATCAACGTTCAGCTCTGCCGGTACATAACTCCTACCCAGCTTTGCCTTCATCTCCATGTATAGCTTGGCTTTATTACTTAAGGTCGCAATATGATGCTCCGGGTTAATGATTTCAACGCCGCCCTCGTGTGTAATGTCGCCCGCGCTTATTTCTTTCCCCCCCTTCACATCTATCTTCAACATCTTTGGTTTCTCGTCACTCATCTTTAATACTACCTTTTTCAAATTGAGGATGATCTCTGTAACATCCTCCTTAACCCCCCTGATAGTCGAAAATCCATGGTCCACATTATCTATCCAAACTGAGGTAATGGCGCCCCCCATAATAGAAGAAAGGATTACCCTCCTTAATGAATTCCCTATAGTCATCCCGTACCCTCGTTCAAAGGGTTCTGTAGAGAACTTCACATATTTATCTTCCTTTTTTTCTATCTCAATCTTCGTTGGCCTAATAAGTTCCTGCCAATTTTTTTCAAACATATGCATACACCCTCCTTTGGGGGTAAGAAACTATCTTGAATAATATTCTACTATGAGTTGTTCTTTAATGGGCATTGTTATGTCTTCTCTCACAGGCAATAGCTTCAACACGCCTTTCATATTCTCCTTGTCCAGATCTATCCAGGAAGGTACCCCTCTCCGTACCACTGATTCGAGGGCGTTTTTCACGGATAAAAGGTCTTTATTCCTCACAGCTATTTCGTCCCCTTCCTTTACAAGATATGACGGCGTGCTTACTCTCCTGCCATTCACAGTGATGTGATTATGCGACACAACCTGCCTTGCTTCCTTCCGGGAAGTAGCAAACCCTAATCTATATACCATATTGTCTAACCTTCTCTCTAACAACACAAGAAGGTTTGTACCCGTTATCCCCTTCTTTCTTTCTGCCATAACAAAAAATCTCTTGAACTGTTTTTCACTGAGGCCATAAATCTTCCTTACCTTCTGTTTTTCCCTTAAACGTAAACCATATTCAAGGAACTTTCCTCTTGTCTCAACGTGCACACCTGGTGGATAATTTCTTTTCTCTATCGCACACTTCTCTGTATAGCATCTCTCCCCCTTAAGAAAAAGTTTAATCGCCTCTCTTCTACATAACCTGCATGACGGTCCTACATATCTTGACAATGCTCTCCTCCTTAAACTCTTCTTCTTTTAGGTGGCCTGCACCCGTTGTGTGGTATTGGTGTTATATCTCTTATAAGATGGATCTTGAGCCCTGCGCTCTGGAGAGCTCTCAGTGCTGCTTCCCTTCCTGCTCCAGGTCCTTTTATAAAAACATCAACAGTTTTCATTCCATTTTCCATTGCCTTTTTGGCAGCATTTTCAGCAGCAAGCTGAGCTGCAAAAGGTGTACTTTTTCTTGAACCCTTAAAACCCACAACACCCCCGCTTGACCAGGCGACAACATTCCCCTGAGGGTCAGTGATTGTTATAATTGTGTTGTTGAAGCTCGATTGTATATACGCCTCACCGATAGGGATATTCTTTTTTAACTTCTTTTTACCGCCCTTCTTGACCCTTGCCATCTAACCACCTCATTTTTTTCTTTTCATTGAGGTCTTTCTTGGACCCTTTCTTGTTCTCGCATTTGTTCTCGTCCTCTGACCCCTCACCGGCAATCCCTTTCTATGCCTTAAACCTCTATGACACCCTATATCCATAAGTCTCTTTATATTTATACTTACATCTTTCCTGAGATCACCCTCCACCTGGTAATTTCTCTCTATAATGTCTCTGATCTTTGCTATCTCTTCATCGGCAAGTGTATTTGTCCTTTTATTCGGATCAATACCTGCCTCGGCGATTATCCTGTTTGATAGTATTCTGCCTATACCATATATATAGGTCAGCGCTATCTCTATTCTTTTGTCCCTCGGTATATCAACACCAGCGATTCTCGCCACGTCAAGCCTCCTTAACCTTGTTTCTGTTTATGTTTGGGGTTCTCGCATATAACCCTTAATATGCCTTTTCTCTTTATGATTTTGCATTTATCACACCTCTTTTTCACAGAAGGCTTAACCTTCATAGCTACCTCCTACTTAACCCTATATATGATCCTGCCCCGGCTTAAGTCGTACGGTGAGAGTTCTACCACAACCTTATCCCCACGGAGTATCTTGATATAATGCATCCGCATCTTTCCAGATACATGGGCAAGAACCTTGTGTCCATTAGGGAGCTCTACCCTGAACATAGCATTGGGTAGTGGTTCTACCACAGTCCCTTCTATTTCTATCCCTTCACCTTTAGGCATGGCTCCTTCATATTGCGCTTAATATCTCTGCCCCATTGTCAGTTATTGCAACGGTATGTTCAAAATGAGCCGATAAACTGCCATCTTTTGTCACTGCAGTCCAGCCGTTTTCCTTTATTATAACATCGCCCTTTCCCATATTCACCATGGGTTCTATTGCGAGGACCATCCCCTTTTTTAATCTAATACCTGTCCCCTTCTCCCCAAAATTAGGAATTTGCGGTTCCTCATGCAAGCCTTTTCCTATACCATGTCCCACAAACTCTCTTACTACTGAAAAGCCTGCTTCCTCCACATGGGATTGAATTGCATGGGAAATATCGTGCAACCTGTTTCCTTCTCTTGCCTCACCAATGCCTTTATAGAGCGCACTTTCCGTAACAGAAAGTAGTTCTTCCGTTTTTTTAGAAATTTTCCCTACACCGTATGTCTTTGCAGCATCACCATAAAAACCATCATATAGTATACCAAAATCCAGGCTCACAATGTCGTTCTCTTTTAATACACGCTCTCCTGGCATACCGTGTACCACTTCATCATTTACAGAAACACATATGCAGTAGGGAAACCCATTATAACCCTTAAAAGCAGGTTTTATACCACCGATTTTCTTTATCCTGTCCTCACATAGTTTCTCAAGTTCGATGGTCTTCACCCCTTCTTTTATAAATCTTCCAAGGTATAGTAATATTTCCATTGCATATCTACTTGCCACCCTTATCTTTTCTATCTCTTCTGTGTTCTTCAGTATAATCATTCCGCAAACTTATATTCATCTCCTGTATGCCAATAATTTTCATATATTTCAGGGTTCGAGGATTCGAGGCCTGCCCTGCTAAACCGCAGGTCTTGGCCAGGGGTTCCAGGATTCAAGTGACGTTCTCTCGACCCCTTGACCCCTCGACCCCCTGACCCCTTCTTTATAGTATTCCTCATCTTCTTCCCTTCATTCTTGCTGACCTCTTCACAAGTCCATCATAATGCCTCAAGATAAGATGGGACTCTATCTGCTGTATAGTATCGAGGGCAACCCCCACTACTATTAAGAGTGCAGTTCCCCCGAAATAGAAAGGAACATTAAATTTCTTCACTAACAAGGTGGGGAGGACGCATACAAACGATACGTAAACAGCACCTACAAGTGTTACCCTTGAAAGTACCTTCTCTATGTACTCTGATGTTCTCTTGCCTGGTCTTAAACCAGGTATATACCCTCCATATTTTTTCATATTATCCGCCACATTATCCGGGTTAAAAACTATTGCTGTATAAAAGAAACAAAAAAATATGATAAAACCGATATATAGAAATTCGTGGAGAAACCCCCCCGGAGTAAGAAGCTCAGAGAATTTCTTCATATAGGGGTGATTGATGAAACTCGCAATCGTTGCAGGGAACATAAGGATTGATGAGGCAAATATTGGAGGAATTACACCCGCAGTATTGACTTTTAGTGGCAAATGTGTGGCTTGCCCCCCGTAAATCCTTCTGCCAACCACCCTCTTTGCATATTGGACTGGTATTTTCCTCTGGGATGTCTCCATGAATATAATAAACCCAACGACGACGAGCATCATTGCTGTAAGTAAAAACACAACAAACCAGTTCATCTCCCCACTATCCACAAGGCTCACTGTGCCGGCTATGGCGTTGGGCATTCTTGCTACAATACCAGCAAATATAATAAGGGATATTCCATTGCCTATACCTTTTTCTGTAATCTGTTCGCCAAGCCACATTATGAAAGATGTTCCTCCTGTAAGTGTAATCATCGTCATAAGCCTGAAACTCCATCCAGGATTATATACAACAAGCTCTCCGCCTGCCCCTCTCATCTGTTCCAGGCCGATGCTAATACCAAAACCTTGAATAAGGCTTATAATTACTGTTCCATATCTTGTATACTGTGTTATCTTTCTTCTGCCTGCTTCCCCCTCTTTTGAGAGACGCTCAAGGGTTGGGATTACTACTGTTAAAAGTTGTAGTATAATCGAAGCGCTTATATATGGCATTATCCCAAGGGCAAAAACCGAAAGCCTTTCGAGTCCCCCGCCTGCAAACATATCGAAAAAACCGAGGAGTGTCCCCTTTGCCCTTTCAAATATGCTTGCCAGTACATTACCATCTATACCAGGTGTAGGTATATGAACACCTATTCTATATACGGCAAGTAATACAAGGGTTGCGATTATTCTGCGTTTAAGCTCAGGGATTTTTCCAATATTCTGGAAACCTCCCATTAAATCAATACCTCCACATCTCCACCTTGTGCCTTGATCTTTTCTATAGCCTTTTTAGATGCCTTATGAACCATTACCTTAATTGGAAAATCTATATCCCCATCAGACAGGAGTTTTACACCATTTTTTATATTACCCACCAATTTAGCTTCTAAAAAATCCTGAATACTCACCTTTTCTTTACCTCTAAACACTACAAGATCTTTTATCTTTACAAGTGCATATTCATATCTGAATGGATTTCGAAACCCCCTTTTGGGGATCCTTCGCGTGAGAGGCATCTGGCCGCCTTCAAAGCCTTTTCCTTTTGTGCCTCCGCTCGTTGACCGCTGCCCTTTGTTGCCATATCCGGCCGTTGTCCCATGGCCTGATCCCGTGCCCCTTCCTATCCTTTTTCTCTTCTTCTTTGACCCTTCAGACGGTTTTAAATCAGAAAGTTTCATTTATCGAACATCCTCCACAATTTCTAACAGATGCATCACCTTTTTAACCATGCCCCTTATCTCAGGGGTATTCTTCACAACCTTTTCTTCGTAAAGCTTTTTAAATCCAAGGCTTTTTATAGTATCTCTCTGGTCTTTTGTACGCCCTATAGCGCTTTTTATCCACTTTATCTTGAGATAAGCCACGTTATCCCTCCTCGCCCTTTATCTTTCCCCTCTGCTTTAATGCCATCTCGGGCAATTTCAACATTGACAGCCCTTTCACAGTAGCCTTTACTACATTATGAAAGTTCCTTGAACCATAACATTTAGTCAATATATTTGTTATACCAGCCACCTCAACAACAGCCCTCACTGCCCTGCTTGCTATAACACCTGTTCCTTCACTTGCTGGCTTCATAAATACCTGGCTGGCACCGTACTTAGCCATAACCTCATGGGGAATTGTACCCTTCGATACCGGAACTTCAATAATATCCTTTTTGGCCCGTTCAACTGCCTTTCTTATCGCATCAGGCACTTCCTTTGCTTTTCCCAAACCAAAACCAACGCGGCCGTTCCCATCCCCAACCACAACTATCGCACTGAAACTAAATCTCCTTCCACCTTTTACAACCTTTGCAACCCGATTTATGTAAACTAACCTATCCTGTAGCTCAAGTCCATCCGGTTCAATGCGCTTTTTCTCAACCAATACGTAGCCTCCTCTTAAAATATTAACCCGGCTTCCCTTGCACCTTCTGCAAGGGCTTTAACCCTGCCATGATATTTGAATCCATTCCTATCGAATACAACATGTTTAATGCCCAGTTCCTGCGCCTTTTTACCTATGTACTCACCAACCTTTTTAGCCCCCTCAATATTACCACCATGTTTTATCTGCGCTTTTACATCTTTATTTAAAGTTGATACACCGGTGATCACCTTATCTTTTGTATCATCTATAACCTGCGCATACATCTGTTTCAAGCTTTTATATACGCAGAGTCTTGGCTTATCCATGCTGCCAGCAATCTTTTTTCTAATTCTTTTCTTTCTTCTTGATCTTGCTTCTACCTTCTCTTTTCTCCGCATCCCTTACTCCTTACTTCCCGCTTTTACCTGCCTTCTTCTTCAGTTTTTCATCTGCGTACTTCACACCCTTATTTTTATATACATCTGGCTTCCTTAATGCCCTTATCTTTGCTGCTATTTCTCCCACAAGCTCTTTATCTGATCCCTTTATGGTTAATAAGGTTTGTTTCTCAACCTGTGCCTTTATCCCCTCAGGCAAGGGAAATGTGATAGGGTGCGAATATCCGAGATAGAACATCAAATTGTTCCCATGGAGTTCTACTCTATATCCTATGCCAACTATTTCAAGTTTCTTCTCAAAACCCTTATGGATACCTTCTACCATGTTTGAAATTAAAGTCCTCATAAGCCCATGGTATGCCCTTATCTTCCTATCATCATTCGCCCTTTTTACGGTTACGGTGTTTTTATCAATATTTAGCTCCAGCCCTTCTAATAACCCCCTCTTAAGGGTCCCTTTTGGTCCAGAAACTGTAATTTCACCATCTTTTAAACCTAACTTTATGCCTTCAGGCAGCATAACAGGTTTTCTGCCTATCCTTGACATGCCACACCTCACCAAACAATAAGGAGGGACTCCCCTCCAATTTTATTATTTCTTGCATTCCTATCTGTCATAAGACCCTTTGAAGTAGAAAGTATTATCAAACCGAGATGACTTTTTAACTTCTTTATGTCTTCCACCTTCACATAAACCCTTCTGCCTGGTTTACTCATCCGCTTAAGACCAGTTATTACACTTTTATTATTCTCATCATAATTAATATAAACCTTTAAAAACTTCTTCCTTTTCTCATCAACAAAGGTTTTATAATTTTTTGTATAACCTTCTTCCTTGAGTATCTTTGATACGGCAAACTTCATGTTAGAATAAGGTATGTCCACCGACTCGTGACGGGCCATTATCGCATTTCTTATTCTTGTCAGCATATCAGCAATAGGATCAATCATCCCCATAGATACCCCCTTACCAGCTTGATTTTATAACTCCAGGTATCTCTCCCCTTAGAGCATGCAACCTGAAACATATTCTGCACATCTGAAATTTTCCCAAAAAGCCCCTTGGCCTTCCACAAATAGTACATCTATTCCTTATACGTACCTTAAATTTAGGGCCTCTCTTCAATTTTTCCATCATAGATTTTCTCGCCATTCAATCCTCCATCAGCTCCTGAAGGGCATACCCATTAGCTTCAATAGTTCGCAGCCCTCTTCATCCGTTTTTGCTGTTGTCCCAATTGTGATATTCATACCTCTTGCTTTATCAATCTTGTCATAATCTATTTCAGGAAAGATAACCTGTTCTCGGAGTCCCAAAGTGTAGTTTCCTCTTCCGTCAAAAGACTTTGCAGAAACACCCTTAAAATCTCTCACCCTCGGAAGTACAATATGAACAAGCTTATGAAAAAATTCATACATTCTGTCCCTCCGGAGTGTAACCATACAACCTATAGACATGCCCTCTCTTAATTTAAAAGAAGCTATAGATTTTTTAGCCTTTGTAATTACCGGCTTTTGACCGGTTATTAAAGCAAGGTCATTTGAAGCACTATCAAGGGTTTTTATATTCTGTATCGCTTCTCCAACACCAATATTTACAACAATTTTGTCAAGCTTCGGGACCTGCATAATATTCCTATATTTGAACCTTCTCATTAAAGCCGACTTTATTTCTTTTTCATAGTAATCCATATAAGAAGTCTTCAACAGTTGCCTCCTACTTATCAATAACCTCTTCACATTTCTTGCAGAATCTTACCTTTTTCCCATCTTCAAGTAATTTTTTACCCACCCTTACCGGTTTTGAACACTTCTCACAATAAATCATTACATTTGAAAAATGTATCGGGTTCTCTCTTTCCATTATTCCACCCTTTGACTTCTGACTCGGTTTTACATGCTTCTTCACCATGTTTACCTTCTCTACTACGAGCCTATCCTTCTTCTTAATGACCCTTAAAACCTTACCTGTCTTTCCTTTATCCTTACCCACAGTAACCATGACAAGGTCATTCTTCTTTATATGATAATGTTTCTCCATTTTTACCTCATCTTAAGCCTTCAGCTATCAGCTTTTTAAAAACAGTTTTTGCTGACTGCTGATTGCTAAGAGCTAATCGCTCTATTTACCCCTCACACAACCTCAGGTGCTAACGATACAATCTTCATAAACTTTTTTGCCCTTAGTTCCCTTGCCACCGGTCCAAATATTCTTGTCCCTATTGGTTCATTGTACTGATTTATAATTACCGCAGAATTATCATCAAATTTTACATAAGAACCATCTACCCTTCTAATCTCCTTTTTTGTCCTCACTATGACTGCTTTCACAACTTCCCCCTTCTTCACCTTCGCATTAGGGATAACCTCCTTTACAGAAGCCACTATGATATCCCCAACCGTTCCATACCTCTTCTTTGAGCCCCCAAGGACCCTTATACAACCGAGCTTTTTCGCCCCTGAATTATCCGCTACTTCAAGCTTAGATTTCGGCTGTATCATCTCCCCCTACCCCTTCCTCAAACAATATGACAGGTTCTTCTTTTTTTATAATTTCCTTTACCAACCATCTCTTCTCTTTACTCAGGGGTCTTGTTCCCACTATTAAAACTCTATCTCCTGTTTTACATGCATTTTCTTCGTCGTGTACTTTATATCTTTTTTTAGTCTTAAGGTACTTATAATATTTTGGATGTTTCAAAAATTTCTCAACTTCTACAACCACAGTTTTGTCCATCTTATCCCCAACAACAACGCCTACCATCTTTTTCCTGTTGACATCACCTTTCAGTTCCATGCCTACCTCGAATTATAATCAGCTTTTAGTCCCGCAGGGCGGGATCAGCTTTCAGCCCAAATCTTTTTTACTTTTCCTTGCTCACTGCTTATGGCTGATTGCTATAAGCTGTTTTAAGCATTCAGTTCCCTTTCCCTCAAAATGGTTTCTATTCTTGCGCTATCCCTTCGTATGAGTTTAATCCTTGCTGTATTCTCTAACCGCCCGGTCGAATGCTGAAACCTCAGATTAAAGGCCTCTTCCTTCAGATCCTTCTTCTTTTTCAAAAGCTCTTCATTTGTTAACTCTTTAAACTCTCTGGCCTTCATTAATCCTCACTTCTTACTACAAACCTTGTTTCAATGGGAAGTTTAAAAGATGCGATACGGAGTGCTTCCCTTGCTTTATCTTCAGGAACACCTTTAATCTCATAAAGTACCTTTCCCGGATTCACCACTGCTATCCAGCCTTCAGATGGACCTTTGCCCTTACCCATTCTTGTCTCTGCAGGTTTCTTTGTTATCGGTTTATCTGGGAATATCCTTATCCACACCTTTCCTGTTCTCTTCACATACCTCGTGAGGGCTATCCTTGCTGCCTCTATCTGCCTCGCAGTAACCCATCCACATTCAAGTGCCTGCAATCCATAATCTCCAAAACTCACAACATTACCCCTATTTGAAACACCCCTCATCCTGCCCTTTTGCTGTTTTCTATATTTAACCCTTTTTGGTGCGAGCATTATTTTGCCTCCTGGTATACTTCACCCTTAAATACCCAGACCTTCACGCCTATCACACCGTATTTAGTCATCGCTATGGCAAATCCATAATCTATATCTGCCCTTATAGTCTGGAGAGGCACCCTGCCTTCCCGATACCACTCTGTTCTCGCCATTTCAGCACCTGCCAGCCTTCCTGCACACATAGCCTTTATACCCTTTGCACCGAATTTCAATGCCTGTGAGACATTTCTCTTCATCGCCCTTCTGAACGATACCCTTCTCTCAAGCTGTAAAGCAATATTTTCTGCCACGAGTTGTGCATCAACCTCGGGTCTTTTTATCTCAGTTATATTTAATATGACTTCCTTATCAGTAATCCTCTGCAGCTCCTTCTTCAGATTTTCTACCTCAACCCCTTTTCTTCCTATTACAAGCCCTGGTCTTGAGGTATAGATATTTATCTTTGCCCTCTTATCCTTATTTGCTGCCCTTTCTATCTCTATCTTCGAGACACCTGCCTGGTGTAACCTTCCCTTCAAGAACCTTTTTATAGCTAAATCTTCATGGAGAAACCTTGCATAATTCTTTGATGCAAACCACTTGGAATCCCATGTCTTTATTATCCCAAGCCTAAAACCAAAAGGATGTGTCTTTTGACCCATTTAACCTCCAAGCTTATGATTCATCTAATACAAGCGTAATGTGGCTTAACCTTTTTCGAACCTTTGTTGCCCTCCCCATCGCCCTCGGTAAAAACCTTTTAAGCATCGGTCCTCCATCCACTATTACATTTTTGACGTAAAGGTTGTCTATATCGACATATTTTTTATGTCTTGCATTTGCGATGGCACTGTCCAGAAGTTTCTTTAAGATATAAGATGCCTTTTGAGGCATGTAGATAAGCATGCCCATTGCATCGTTTATGTTTTTCTTCTTTATCAGATCCCCTACGATTCGAACCTTCCTTGGGGATATCCTTATCATTCTTGTTCTTGCAATGATTTCCATAGTATCTATTCCTTCTTTTTGACCACTTTTGCCTTTCTATCCCCTGAATGGCCATGAAAGGTCCTTGTTGGAGAAAACTCCCCAAGCCTATGGCCAACCATTTCTTCTGTTACAAAGACAGGGATAAACTTCTTTCCATTGTGGACTGCAAAGGTCAATCCTATAAAATCTGGAGTGATTGTGGACTTTCTCGACCAGGTCTTAATAACCTTCGAACTCTTCGACTCCTTTGTCTCTTCCGCCTTTTTTAATAACTTTTCCTCTACAAATGGCCCCTTCTTTAAAGACCTTGCCACAAATACCTCCTAATCTTTACGCTTGACGATAAACTTATCAGTTCTCTTATTCCTTCTTGTTTTTAAACCTTTTGATAGCTGTCCCCATGGTGAACACGGATGTCTACCACCCTTCGATCTCCCTTCACCACCACCCAACGGGTGGTCAACAGGGTTCATTGCTACTCCCCTGACGGTAGGTCTTATCCCCAACCACCTTGGTTTTCCAGCTTTTCCAACTGTGATATTTTCATGATCCAGATTACCAACCTGACCAACCGTCGCCATGCAAGAAAGATTTATCAATCTCACCTCGCCTGAAGGCATACGAACATGTCCATAATTACCTTCTTTGGCTACAAGCTGTGCATAATTTCCAGCGCTTCTCGCTATCTGCCCGCCTTTTCCTGACTTCATCTCCACATTATGGACAAATGTTCCAACGGGTATGAATTTCAAGGGAAGTGCATTCCCTTCTTTTATCTCTGTATCTGATTTCTTACTTGAAACAATGATATCCCCTGCCTTTATACCAAGAGGGGCAAGGATATACCTCTTTTCTCCATCAACATAATGAATGAGGGCAAGATTTGCAGATCTATTCGGGTCGTATTCTATCCCGTAGACCTTTCCAGGGATATCAAATTTATCCCTTTTGAAGTCTATTATCCTGTATCTCCTCTTGTGGCCTCCTCCTATATGTCTTGTCGAGATCCTGCCAAGATTGTTCCTGCCACCAGTCTTTTTCAAGGGTGATAGTAAAGACTTTTCTGGCTCTTTTTTTGTAATCTCCTCAAAGGTTAGAACACTCATGAACCTTCTGCCAGAGGAAGTAGGCTTATATTCCCTTATACCCATTATGCACCCTCAAAAATCGTTATTTTGTCTTTAGGACTTAATTTTACAACTGCCTTTTTCCAATCAGGCCGCTTGCCTGAAAACCTCCCAAGTTTTTTCTCTTTTCCTTCCATAATAGCAACCCTTACTGAGACTACCTTTACTTTAAAAAGCTTTTCTATAGCCTTTTTGATCTCTATTTTATTCGCTTCTCTCCGTACCTCAAATATATACTGATTCCCATTATCCCTCAAAAGGGAGCTTTTCTCAGTTATCAGGGGTCTTATGACAATATCGTATTCATTCATGATGCCAACACCTCTTCTATCCTCTTGAGCGCATCCAGTGTTACTACGAGTTGTTCATACCTTATAATATCGTACACATTTAGCCCGTCAACCCTTAATATCTTGGTGTGTGGTAGATTTCTCGCTGATTTTTCAACCTTCTCATCCTTTTTATCAATAACAAAAAGCGGGGTTGTGAGGCTCAGTGTTTTAAAAATACTGCTAAAACTCTTTGTACTTATTTCCTGCATCTCCAGTTTGTCTAAAACCTTCATACCGGAACCGGTGTATCTCACTGTCAGGGCAGATTTTAATGCACTTCTTTTCACCTTCTTCGGTAAGGTGTAGCTATAATCCCTGGGATGAGGTCCAAATACGGTGCCTCCACCTACCTGTAGTGGTGATCTTGAAGTTCCCTGCCTTGACCTTCCTGTTCCCTTTTGCTTATATGGTTTTTTTCCGCCACCACTCACATCTTTCCGTGTCTTTGTTGATGCTGTCCCCCTTCTTCGATTTGCAAGTTGCATCTTTATCACATCATGAATAAGATTGGGTTTCACCTCACACATAAATATTTCGTCTTTAATCTCAACTTCCCCTATCTTTTCACCTTTTATATCCAATATATCCGCTTTTGCCATAAAGAACTCCTAAGACTTAATCTCCACGTCAACCCCTGCTGCAAGTTCCAGCTTCATAAGGGCATCTACAGTCTGCTGGGTTGGTTCAACAATATCTATTAACCTCTTATGGGTTCTTATCTCAAATTGTTCCCTTGATTTCTTGTCTATGTGAGGGGATCTCAATACGCAAAATTTCTGAATCCTTGTAGGCAATGGTACAGGTCCAATCACCTGTGCCCCTGTCTTTTTTGCCGCCTCCACTATTTCTTTCACCGATTGATCAAGTAATCTATGATCAAAGGCCTTCAGGCATATCCTGATTCTCTGCCTCATCTTCTATCCTCTCTACTCTATAATCTCTGTGACCACACCTGCTCCCACAGTCTTCCCGCCTTCCCGTATGGCAAAGCGGAGTTCCTTCTCCAGGGCAATGGGTGTCACAAGCTCTACTGTAAGGGTCACATT
>JAPLKF010000039.1 GCA_026388215.1 Pseudomonadota bacterium
CACGATAGATAATTACCGTTTGAAGTATTGCATTGGTGGACAGAATTTGGAAAACAAGAGTACAGGAAGCTATACGTAACAAGATTGGTTGATTCTTAGAGCCGCTAAGGGTCATTATCTATCCTGCTTTTTCCCGAGAAACAGGAGGAAGAATGACCCAGGCAAGGGCGATTGTCAGTACGCAGTTCAGTCGCGAAGTCGAGAAAGCGCATGGTGTTCCAAAGACCGCTATTGACGGAATTCTCAAGAGGCTCAGCAGGGTAGAACTGCCGGGCAAGGAACATCTTGAGGATTACATGCGCCACAAGTGGCGACTGAACCATAAGCCCGCAACGTTCTTAAGCTCCTTCGGGTCCATCGTGTCCTTCCTCACCTTTTATCAGACCTCCGGCAGGGGCCGACTCGAAGAGGTCGTGCGGGAGGATCTCGAAGCCTTCGTCGAACACGAGCAAGACCGGGGCCTGAAGATTACGACGGTAAAAACGAAGCTGGCATGCATTGTTGCATTTCTACACTTCCTCTCAGAGCGGGACATTATCCGGGAGGCAGTCCTTAAGAGGAAGATCAGACTCAAGCTCCCCGATACGCTCCCCCGGGCCATAAACCCTTCTGATGTGAAGAAGTTTCTTGCCGTTATCGACAACGCCAGGGACCGTGCCCTTATCCTTCTCCTATTGAGGACAGGTATAAGGATCGGTGAGGCGCTTGGCCTTACGCTGAACGACCTCGATATCAGGGACAGGAAGGTTCATCTCTTCGAGGGAGAGAAGAATAGCATGGGGAGGGTGGTCTACTTAAGCGATGATGCCCTCTTTGCCTTAAAAAGCTGGCTTGTACAAAGGGACTTAAAGAAGGAGTTTGTCTTTTACACACAGTGCCACAAAGGCATGTGTTACAGCTCCGCCCGCATCCTCTTCGTCAAATACCTGGAGAAGGCAGGGCTTGAACACAAGGGCTATACAGTCCACTCGCTCCGTCACACGTTTGCCAGTGAACTCTTAAACGCCGGCATGCGCCTTGAATGTCTCCAGCAGCTTTTAGGTCATCACGATGTCGAGGTGACCCGGCGCTATGCCCGCCTCACCGACAAAACCCGTGAGGAGGAGTACTTCCGGGCCATGGCAGTCATAGAGAAGGGAGGGATCAATGGAGAGTACTGAGCTTTTAAGGTACCGGAGGTGCTTAAAGAGAAAGAACTGTTCAGATCATACCGTCAGGAATTACATGAACGTCCTCGCGCTCTTCACAGACTGGCTGAAAAGACCGGTGAAAGAGGTAAGGCATTCAGATGTGAGCGCGTACACGGAGTACCTTCTGAGAAGGAGACGAAAGCCGAAGACGATTAACTGCCACCTCGGAACCATCCGTCTCTTCTTTGACTACCTTATCGACGAGGAGAAGGTACAGGTGGAAAACCCGGTAAAAAAGGGCTTCCGGCTCCGCGTCCCGCAACCTCTCCCGAGACATTTGAAAGACGGGCAGGTTGTGGCACTCTTCAAGGAAATCAAGGACACAAGGGATCGGGCCATGTTCATGCTCATGCTCAGATGCGGACTCCGCGTGGAAGAAGTTGCACGGCTCACCACAAATGCGATAGAATTTAACCGTAGGCAGATCTTCGTCTCCAACGGAAAAGGCAGCAAGGACCGGGTTGTGTACGCGAGTGAAGATACGCAATCTGCCTTGAAGGCGTACCTGAAGAAACGATCATCTCTGAAAGCGAAGGGATTGTTCCTGGTACAGAAAGGGCCTATGAAAGGGAAGCCGATATCAGTCCGAGGGATACAGAAAAGGATCGAATATTATGCCAAGAAAAGTGGTATACCGGTCTCCTGCCACCACCTAAGACACACGATGGCAACACAGCTCTTGAATGCCGACGCCGACCTCGTCACTATCCAGGATCTCCTGGGACATGCCAAGATTACTACGACACAGCGCTACTGCAAGGTCTCCAATCTCAAAGTGCAGAGGGACTACTACAAGGCCATTGAGGTGGTCCTGCAGAGAACCCAGTCAGGCGGAGAGGACGAGTTTGAATTGGATGAAAAATGGATAAAGGAAAACAGGGTGTAAGTAACTAATATTACGAGAGAAAGCAGGATATGTTACGTATAGCAGGAAGAAGTCCTTAACCACAGAATTTCCGGAAGAGTCTATAATAATAGTCTTTACACACACACCACCCATATGAGCCTTAACACCCCACCCCATCACCTGCAATTTTCCACCCCCCACCCATTCAGGGGAAAGAATGCTTTTCACTGTGAAGTAAATGTGAAGTGAAACCGTCAAACAAGAGGGGAATACCGCCAAAGTCAGTATCCCCCTTTTCTTGATTTTAGTAATAACGACAAGCAACAGCTATTAAGGGATATTCAATCAGACATTCCCTTATATAACTCTTAATCAGTTGGTCGCAGGTTCAAATCCTGCACGGCCCACATTATAAATCAACGCACTTTTCTACCGTCTGTCTTTTTCTTTGAGGACAAAGGCTTCGTCCGTAATAAAGCGCATCAACACCACAGGTTTGCCATTTTTTGTTATAATGACCTCCTCTTTTGTGGATGCAATTTTAGCGACTACCTGTGTCGCTTTAAGCCTTAACTCACTTACTGTAACAAATTTCATAGTTATTTCTTAACAATCATCTTTTCTTACTTTTCTTTACTTTCTCCATTGAGTAAAGCAATAATACAAGCCCTACGAAAATTAGAATGATACCTACAGTAAAAGCAAAATAGTTAAGGGTAAAAACCAACATTAAAAATCCACCTAACATAAAAACAATACCAATTATTTGTAAAATAATTGTGGCGCTCATCCATATCCTCCTTTTTAAAGAAATATACTATTATTATTACTATTATAATAGTAATTGTCAAGTATTATTTTAGCTGTATAATGCACCAGAAATAACCTTTTATTTTCTTGATATTACAATATTTTTTTATAAATAACAGGTAATTAATGCTACTGATTTTAGATCATAAACCTTACATTCATAAATGACATAAAATATATTGAGCAAAAATTCTATCCATCAAAATTTCACGTCCTGACCTCTGCCAGTTATCCAGGCTATTTTGTCATGTATCTATTTTCGTAGTCTTCCACAACTTCCATCTTTAATATTGGATACTGGCTGGTATTGAAATCCTGCGCAGCACAGATAGGTACACCCTTAGCACTGAGAAACCAATCACCCATTTTGGGTCTCCTCACTTCCCCTGTCACTAAAAATTTTATTTCCTTTACCATTTTCCTCGCCTCCTTTTAAATGTTCTCTCATGGTAATTCTGCGAAATACTATTTTTAGTGTTTTTTCTCACCATAACGCCTCTTATATAATTATTATATGTACTTGCAGACTCAGAGTAAATGACATTGGTCACAAACCAAAGATATTTTTTGGTCAATTTTGGTAAACGGAAAGTTATGTTACCTTAGAAAAGATAGAAAACCGCCAAAACCTGCGAATCTTACCTAAATTAAACAACTACAATCGAATTATCACAATCACCAAAAGGGGTTGGTGCGTATCTGTCAGCATGCCAATCATTCTCCCAGACCATCTCATCTATCAAATACCGAAACTGATATTCCCTGCCTTTTTCAAGGTTAAGGGTCACGGTGAATGCCCCGTTTTTTTGCTTTTTCATAGGTGTTGCATATATGTTCCAGTCATTAAATTCCCCAACAATATAAATCCTTTTTGCAGATTTAACCGCCTCTTTAGGCAAAGTAAACGTGACTTTACACAAATCTTTGCCTTTAATATATTGTTTTTTAATACTCATAGTAACCTCCTCAATATTTTTTTAATATTTAACACTTAAAGCCAATATAAATATTATAAAACAATGTTTGATAATATCAACAACAATTATCATAAACCAGACTTTCTGTGTTTATCATCAATGACAATTTTCTCGCAAGAAAAACCAGTTAAAAAAAATCAGGGTACAAAATTTCTTTACATGATATATTTAGTGTGTTAAGAATTGCCAAAAATTATGAACTCAAGCAACTCCACATTAAACTTTTGAGGTGAAGGCCTGGTGATAACCGGCATAGGGAGCTTTCCTTTTACAGAAGTAGATGAGGCGATAGATTTAACATTCTCTACATGTAAGGAAATACCGTTCTGGCCACAGCTGCCAAAGAGGTCTCTCAACGAAAACATGTATACCACATTCCTTGAATCTATGCCCTGCCTTGTTATCGATGAAACAAAGGGTACTGTATTCGTAGATACAGAAAAGGCTCAAGGGGTAGAACAGTTTTATGAGGATTTTTATAATGAAAATTTAGAGGCCTTCAGCATCTCAAATAGGGTGGCACCCGGTTTCTATAGATTTTTGGAAAGACTTAATGAAATAAAGGATCATGTAAAGTATATTAAAGGACAACTCACCGGACCCTTTAGTATGGGGCTCGGTTTGAAGGATGAAAAAGGTAAACCGATAATATACAACTATCCGTTCTTTGACATCGTTAAAAAAACCTTACACATGAAGGCAAAATGGATGATATCTGAAATAGAGGCATTATATCCTTCAAAAGGTATCATCATATTTTTTGATGAACCTTCTCTGGTTTCTTTTGGCTCAGCCTATGTATCCATTTCTAAGGATGATGTGATTTCCCTTTTAAATGAGGTATTGGGAGGTCTCAAGGCAAAAAGAGGTATCCACTGCTGTGGAAATACAGACTGGTCTTTATTGTTTAACGTTGATACAGACATTATAAACTACGACGCCTATAATTTTATGGAAACAATATTTTACTTTAAAGAAGACCTGACAGGGTTTTTAGGAAAGGGTGGCTGGGTATCTCCAGGAATAGTACCTTCTTCCGAAAAGGTGCTGGATATCTCTCTTGATGATATTTTAAAACTATGGAAGACATTTACAGAACACATGAACGAAATAAATATACCGGCTAAAAATATAGAATGGCTTATAACAACAAGTTGCGGACTTGGCAGTCTGCAGACCTCCGAAACACAAAGGGCTATGGAATTGCTGAAAGAATTCTCAGAAAACCTATAAACTTGTATGGGGCTCAAGCGGTCTTGAAAAAACCGTTACCTTAAGTCCGAAGGATTTTTAAACCATTAATTTTCCACAGCACTATTCTTTTTATCTGGCGGGCTCTGTCTTCACTCATATACTGGTTGTTTCATCACATCCTCATATTCGGGTATGACGATACCTCTTTTCACCATTATGTCATAGATGATTTTAGCGCGCTTCTGCACATATCGAGATGTTCCATCAACCCTGTATCTAATCGGGTTCGGGAGCACCGATGCAAGCATGGCAGCTTCTTCCGGATTAAGGACTAAAGCAGGTTTACCATAATAATGAAGAGATGCAGCTTCAGCACCAAATATACCCTCTCCCCATTCCACTACATTGAGGTATAGCTCGAGAATCCTCCTTTTTGAGAGGGTCCTTTCTATTCTCCAGGTTATAATGACCTCTTTAAACTTGCGTATTGGATTCTTCGAAGGGGAGAGGTAAAGGTTCTTCACAAGCTGCTGGCTTATGGTACTCCCTCCAAATTTGAATGTCTTCCTTTGAAGGTCTTTTTCAAGGGCTTTTTGTATTGCCTCAATATCAAAACCGTGATGGGACCAGAATTTATCATCCTCCCCAATAATAACTGCCTTCACCAGATATGGAGAAATGTTTGAAAGGGAGACCCACTTCTTTTGTATATTTATCTTTTTACCTTTTTCCCTCCATTCCCTCTCCCGGTATTCCATAAAGGATGTCTTTTTAGGGTTTTCTCTCTTAAGCCTGGACACATCTGGAAATATTGAATAATAGCCAGCAGCCACAAGCACTGTGAAAAATAACAATATAGCAAAGGTTTTTATCATTTTCATATCATTCCCTCTCCCGGGTCTTTCACATTATAAAAAAATCTTACTAAATTTATACCCTTGAATACAAAAGGAGGGACAATTTAAACCGAATCTGTCAACCCCCAGCTGTCTGGGGAAATGCTGTATTACTATACAAATATTCCACTTTCTCTTTATGCTTTAATTCCTCATTCGCCATCTTAATGAGCATTTCCTTTACACTACCCTTGTGGTGGATTTCAGCAAGGGCCATATAAAAACTATATGATTTAAGTTCTCTATGGGCTGCTGCCAGGTATACATCTTTAGGCTCTATGCCCTTCTTAACAGTCGGTTCTTCTAAATGTTCTGCTATCCTGTAATCTACTACATCACTTAACCGTAGTGCGTCCTGGCCGTAATGGCCATTTTTGTAATTTATAAGAAAATCCTTATGCCTTTTCTCCTCTTCTGCCAGAAACTTTAGAGCATCCTTGACGCCCTCGTCCTCGACCTTTTTATAGATATCCATGTAAAAGGTATAAGCCGATTCTTCCCTTTCCATTGCAATATCTATTAGTTCTGCAAGGTTCTTCTCATTCATACTAATCCTCCTGTTTACTTAATTATATTCTTTGAAAAAAACAGTGTCAACTGCTCCACCATTCACAAATTTCCAAAATGTATAAAGTGGCTACTCGTTGCTCACTGTTTTTATATATGGAAGCCAGCGGCCTTTCTTCAGAATAAGGCGGGTAGTCTTATCAGGGCAAGCTGAGGGTCTAACATAATTTGTATGACGAATGGCCTCATCTGTCTTAAATTTTTCATACTCCTCGTCCCAAGGAAAAATAATGAGCGTTTCACCTGACACATCAGTCAATATAGGGAGGATGGCTGATACATCCCTCCCCTGCGATGAGGCTAATAGTTCATCAATGGTCTGAAACTGTGACAGTTCTTCAAGCGTTTTTAATGTGGGTGGACTTAAGATTACAGTACCATCTACGTTCTTTTCCAGCGCTTTCTCTGGAGCTATCCAGACACTGTCTGTTGCCTCCCGATAGTCAAAAGCCGCTTCCTGACCAGCAGGGTACCGGGCAAGGAAGAAATGCGTGTCAAACCGGATCGCTCGAGCAACTGGTGTAATCCAGTGTGCATAATGGTGAAGCTGGTCTAACGCTAACATAAGCCTTTCTTCCCTCACAATATTAATTAGAGTCGCCTGTCCCTTGAGAAGCAAATCTCTGTAATGTTGAAATCGATGTCGGACTCCAGGGCTATCAATTGAGATAATCTCCCCATTACTATTATAAGCAAAAAGGATTCCTGCTTCTTCAAATAGTTCCCGAATGCCTGCTATCCAGTAAGCAAAACCTTCCTCTCTGGGTATTGAAACCCCGAGGATCTTTGAGGCTTCATCAAAAGAGATTCCTCTACAATAGGGAAAGATTTCTGAGTTCCTATCGTTTTTATCAACACCTCCACCTGGATAAACAAAGCTTCCCCCCATAAAGGCGCTTTTCTCATTTCGTTTGAGAAGAAATACTTCGAATCCTCTTGGACACTGTTCTTTGAGAAGTATAACCGTAGTTGCCCTTTTCGGGATAGCAATCATACCCTTTTCTAACATGTCCGGGACCTTCATATCAAATAAAACCATCACCATGATCTTTTCCGTATAATTTGTCTGATTTTTTCTATATACTCTTTGAGATGAAGGTACTTCTCGTTCAGCCCCCCATAGAAGACTTCTATGACACGGCAATCAGAACCTATCCCCTTTCTCTTTTATATCTTGCAACAAAAATAAGGGATATATGCGACCTTTCTATTATAGATTTTAGAAGTAACAAAAAACCAAAGGTGATACATAATCATCCCTTCCCTGAATTAAAAAATTACTACAGAGAAGACATTTATACACCATTTTCATTCTTCAGTAGATTTTATCATTTTGGCTGTAACCATGAAGAAATAAAAAAGGCTATAAGGGAGCAGAAACCCGATGTAGTTGGTATATCATCATTGTTTACCACCTACGCTATAGAAGCTATTGAAGTAGCCAGATGTGTCAAGGGGGTGAGTAAGGACATTACTACAATCATGGGTGGCATACACCCTACCCTGTTCCCCCATCATCTATTAAAAAGTCCTTATGTGGATTACGTAATAAGAGGAGAAGGCGAAACGCCCTTTTTTCAACTGATAACTTCTTTAAAATCAGGTATCACAAGAGATGCTTACAAAATAAAGGGGGTTTGTTCAAAAAAGGGGGATGGCTTCAACATTTCAGATATAAATATCGAAAACAATATTGACTTGATACCTGATAGAAGGCTTCTGAATCCCGAAAATTACCGGATTAACAGGAAAAACTATACATTTTTTCTCACCTCGAGGGGCTGTCCGTTTCACTGTGCCTTTTGTGGCAAGCCACAGGTACCATACAGAAAAAGAAGCCTAACAAGCATAGAAAAAGAAATATCGGATTGTTTTAATGCAAATATACAAGCCGTTGATTTTGAAGATGATATGTTGAACCTCGATGTGCAATTTTTTAATCAAGTCCTGAAACTATTTGAAGGAAAAGGTATAACGCTTTCTGCCATGAACGGGATCTATACTGAGAGCCTGGATGTAAAAACCCTGGAAAGGATGTTTAACTCAGGATTTAGAAGGCTGAATTTTTCATTGGTAGATATATCTGAATCTGTCATCCAAAGACAGAAGAGACTTTTTCCAGCGAATCTTTTAAAACTTTTACCTTATCTTGAATCCTCTCCATTTCTTGTAGAAACCCACTTCATCATTGGACTTCCAGAACAGAAATTAGAAGATATACTTGAAACAATAATCTTTCTTATGGGCAAAAGGCTTCTTTTAGGTCCAAGCATGTTTTATCTTGCCCCAAACAGTCCTATTTTTAAAAACACTGTGGGTGGCAACTGGGAAAAACATATCAAGGCAATGAGGTCCAGCTGTATGATGTCGGTGAATCCGCTTCTCCCCAGAGATACCATATACACATTTATAAAATTGGTCAGATTCATCAATCTCGTAAAACACATTCTGGACAAAGAAGCTAATCTGAAAAAACTTAGTGACCTTTTGGGACTACCGTTCACAGAAAAAAACGCTTATGACAAACGTATCCTTACAACCCTTCTCCTGAAAAAAAGGTTTACATGCTATGACCTCAAGAGAAAAGACTTCTATGATGAACCTCAAGATAACAATTTAGTTAAATTGTTCTTTAAAAGGGCAAAAGGCTCTCTCATTAGAGGCTTCAAAACAATGAATTCTTTAAAAGTCAATTGAAATTATAAAGCTTAGGGGATTTAGGGTTGTCCTTCGACGCTATTGTCGCAACAATCAGCCTTTTTCGACATTTTTGCCTGAAAAATCATTTTTAAAAAATTATAAACATAATAATATCAATAATTTATAAACTACAATTATTGGCACAGCATTTGCTCTAAAACTATCAGTCACACATAAGGTTAAAAGGGGGCGTAAAGATGAAGACTTTTAAAACCCTGATTTTTGTGGTAACCATTTTTCTTGTCTCATCCCATGCTTACTCAGCAAATCTTGGCGATATATATCTGCGTTATATCGACGGTGATGTACAGATTAAAACAGAGGATACCTCGGATTGGGTTCCTGCTGCCATTAACACACCCCTTCAAGAAGGGGACAGGGTCTGGGTTCCTGAGGACGGGAGGGCTGAACTACAACTTAGAGACGGAAGTCTTTTGAGACTCGATAGAAATTCCTTTCTCGAGATACTCCCTGGGGGAAAAAATATCTCTCAGTTTTACCTTGGTAAAGGACATGCCTATGTAAATTACAGGGGTCCAGATGGTAACCTCTTTATCATAGATACACCCAATTCATCCCTGCAAGGCTACAAAAAGTCTATTTTTAAGGTTGATGTATCCGATTATGGTGATACCGAGGTCTCGGTTCTTAAAGGAGAAATATATGCAGAACTTAATAATGGACAGATGAAAATCAGCACCGGCGAAAGACTTGCACTTCAAAAAAATGCAGCTTATCCGATACTTGCAAAACTTGCGCCGTCTGATAAATGGGAACAATGGAACAGGCAAAGGGACAGGGAATTTTATGAACCAATACGTACTTATAGCCAGGATTATCTGCCAGATGGACTTAAGGTCTACTCTAACGACCTCGATCGAAACGGAAAATGGGTATATACAAACGAATACGGCTACGCCTGGACACCAACGGTAATCGTTGTTAACCAATGGTCTCCTTACAGGGTTGGCCGTTGGGTATGGATGCGGGGCCACTATGTATGGGTATCATACGAACCGTGGGGATGGGTACCCTATCACTATGGCCGATGGGCACATATTAATTCCATAGGCTGGTGCTGGGTACCTCCTTCGAGAGGTTTCGTTTACTGGGGTCCAGGCTATGTCGGCTGGACATACACACCAACTCACGTATCGTGGGTTCCCCTTGCCCCAAGAGAGATATATTACGGCCATGGCTACTACGGGCCTTACAGCGTGAATATAACAAAGGCAAGTATCCATAAAACAGTAATAAAAAATGTTTATAACAATGTCTATGTGAATAATGCCGTCACTACCGTACACCGCGATACCTTCATAAAAGGTATACCTGTAAAGGTGGAAATGAAGGAAAACCTATTTCTGAAACAAAAGATAATCACTGGAGCTCCGCAAATAAAACCGGAAAAAACAACAGTCATGCCTTTAATTAAAGAAATCCCTCCGAATAAATTACCACCCCAGCAAATCCGGAATATAGAGGCCAGGGAATTGAGGAAAAACCGTCCTGTTCAACAGGAAAAGGGCGTGGTAACCACACAAATTGTGAGACCCAAGAACATGGAGCCGATTAAAAAAATAGAAGAGAGAAAAGGAGCCGATCCATTTAAAATGGGTACTATCCCTGAAAAGGGAACCCTGCAAAAGATAGAAATTCCATCTGGAAGCAGCAAGAAAAGTGCTCAGGAACCATCTGCACAGAGGATTTCAGCAAAGAGATTTGTAGAGTCAGGGACCAACGATTATAGGATGGGATCAAAAAAGAAAGACCCACCTATTGTGCCAACGCAAGCATCTTTAAAAAACACGGTGCCTAAAAAGGAACTTACCGGTAATACAAGTATACCGGGGAAACTCACCCAGGAAAACATCAGAGGGAATTATCTTCCGAAAGCATATCAAAACAAACCAGGACTTGAAGTAATGCCTGAAAAAAGAACAAATACTTCCATGAACAAAAAAACCATACCATATATAGAATCAGAGCAGTTGGGAAAACAGGCAAAGCTCCGGGAATCAAATAGAAAAAGTATCTCGTCAACAGAGGAACTAAAACCTGTAATAAGGGCGGATTTACCCCAGAGAAACACACAGAGTAAAAGTACTATACCAGCAACAAATAACAGCCACAATACCCAGACCATAAAGAGCAAACCAATGCACGAAGAAGTCAAGAAAAACATTTCCCCAAAAGGACAGGTCACAATTGAAGGTCCACAGGCAGTACAAAACAGAGGGGTTATTTCACCCCTGATCAAAGAAAATCAGGTTACAAGCAGAGGTGTTCAACCCTTTAATAGAATGGGAAAATAGGTCATATTGTAGCGAGATGTTATAACTGAGGGGCGAAAAATGTTATAAGTCACTTCCAAAAAGTGCTTGACCATGTCAAATTTGGTTTGAAAATGCCTCCCTTAAACCCCACTTTTTGGGGTATTTTTTGGGGGATAATTCATGATCAGGAGTTCGGTGGCTCTGACCTTATTGCCTGCGCTCGCACATGAATATGTGGTAGTGACCTCTTCGATGGTAAAATTCTTGTAAATCTCCCTGATTTCAGGCGTGTCGTTGATGGACATGATAAATTTGCCCTGGATGGCATTTAGAATATCTCTAACAGGAGTTTAAGACTTCTCAAAGTCAAAAAGGGATTACTCATAACCAAATCAATAGGTTATCATTAGATTTTTTGTAAGACCCCACCGGCAACTTTGTAGCCAAATGCGGCAAGAATTTGAGCTTGGATTGCAGTAGGGTCTTCGATAATGCGATCGGCGCTGCTTTTTGAGGCTGTCCAACAGAGGCAAGAATGCAGTTTTCGCATTTGCTCCATTGCGGTCGCGGCGGTTATGGATAAATCAGCACAATTGAGCCGAATTTCAATGAGCCTAAGGTAGGTCAGGGCAACGACACAGCTCAGGATATGGCACCGGATCTTGCTGTCTGTCCAGTGCCGAATGGGGAAAATACTGACAACATCGCTGTCCTTTGATTGGCGAAACGCCTTCTCGACTATGTAACGGTCAAGACTTGCCCGAACGATTTCGTCTGTTGACCAGTCGATGTGATCGGTAATGAGAATGTTTTTGCCGAATTTTTCAATGTACTGGCCGATTCGGTAATAGTTCTTTCGAAAGATAAGCTGCCACTTTCGATTGTGCTTTTCAACGGAGATTTCATAGATGTCCTTTGGGAGATGAAGCCTCTCGCAGGCAACCGTATAGTGTTTTTTTACCCGGTCTCCATCGGTCCAGTGTTTCTTCTGGGTTCTCACCTTGGAGCGAAGATCGAGGATCACCTCCTGAAGGCTGAGGAGTTTTTTCTCGAAAGTAAGCCTTTGCTTTGTGGCGGTTCGGGGATTGTAGGTTACAACGACGGTTCTATTCTGCCCCCAATATTTTCCGAAGGTGCGCCAGGCCACAAGGCGGCCCTCCTCTCGGCCAAGCCTCACAAGTTCCCGGTTCTTTGGAGTATCAACGGATGTGAACTGCGAGAGTTTTACTCGGATGAAATCCTCTGCATAATGGGGCGAGTAGGTCGTAATGAAATGCATCTTGGGGAGCGAGTCAATGAGGGCGATGTTCTCCTCGGAATTCATTCCTTTGTCGAAGACGATAGTGAGTTCTCTATCCTCCCCGGAGAACTCTCTCATGACGGAGGCCATCTCATTGAGAATCTTGTAAAACTGCTTGGAATCATGCCGGTTCCCTTCGAAGGCTCTGTAGAAGAGGGGGATCTGGGTATCGCGGGTGACGAGAAGGGCAACTCCGATCTGTCTGAGCCAGTCCTTGCCGTCTTTGTTCTTACCTCGCTTCGCGAGTTCGGAGGGAGTCTCTCCGGCCATGTAGGTGTAGTAGTTGGTAGTATCAAAAAGGAAACAATCGGACTTTACCTTCTCCAGTTCGGCAATCCTCTTGAAAAAAAGCCAGGCGATCTTCTCGATATCCTCCTGCTCTACCCGATCCCATTTTTCCCAGTATCGCTGAGAGGTCAGGGCCTGGATATCGACACGGCGAATCTGCTGGATAGCTGTTGCCTTGAACCATTCGGGCAGGGCTCTCTTCGAGCAGGAATCGATCATCCGGTTAAATGCGGCATAGATAAAATACTCCCCAATGGAGGGTCCCCTCTCCTGCCCTGCTTTGGGAAGGACCGAATCCATGAGGGTAACAAGCCCCACCTGCTCTTCCATGAGATTGGCCAGAAAGAGGGCGCCAAATTCCTGAACAGAGATTCTCAGACACCTCTCCGTGGTCCCTTTAGCCAGTTCAATAATACGGTCGATGCTCCCAAGGTAGATCTGGTTGATGACCTTTGGTTTTCCATCGACCCTGGCGATCTCACGGATGTAGTAGTAGGGTCTTCCTTTTTTCATTTTCTTATGTAGATGCGCCATGAAGAGGATAATATAGTAGGGTCTTACATATGTCAAGAAAAATCTGAGCATCACACTGAAATTCTTCATCTTTATGGCGGGTAAGTTAGACATAAAGTAGGGTCTTACATGCTCGACGGAGCTAATGACTTAAAACTATTATGAAATTGGCACTGAGAGCTTTCAAAGTCTTAAACTCCTGTTTATCTGTTTCTTTAGTTTGTTTTGTTTCTTTAGTTTTCTGGTTAAGAACCAAATAAACCAGATAAACAAGAAGAACGAGAGAAACGTTAGTATAACACTTCCACAGGTTCATACTTTGTTCCCTGAATAGCAGGGTAGATACCAGCCAGGATACCAATCACCATACTAATGACAAGAGAAATTACGATGCTCTCGGGATGTAAAGAGAGTGGAAACCCACCAAAATAATCAACTATAATTGTAATG